>CANGVZ010000001.1 GCA_947457285.1 Flavobacteriales bacterium
AGCTATCGGGACTTTCAATCTCCCAATCTCCCAATCTCCCAATCTTTCAATCTCTCAATCTTCCCCCCGCCCCTCTTGTTTTGTACACATTTTTTCCCCATATTTGTCTGTTCGTTAGTGTATTAATTACACCTCGACTTCTATTGTCGTGCAGAACACTTGAAAAGTAACCAAACCAAACAAATTCAACATGAGAGTTTCTTCTCTCCTTAGCCTCACGAGGCTTGTAGCGCCGACTGCCCTAACCAGTGCTGCGTTTCATTCTATTTTTTTTCAAAATTATTTTTATAAAAAAATGAAGCTCGCCACCGCGACGATTGCCGCTTTTGTGGTGATGATTTTAGCCCCAACATACAACTGGGCTCAAATCAACATGACCACTACAAGTTCGAATACTCAGAACTTTAACACTTTGGCCAATACAGGCACCGGAATAACCTGGACAAATAATAGCACAATTGCAAATTGGTATTCGCAAAGAACAGGAACGGGCACGACCTACAGCGCTGACGCGGGAACCAGCTCAGCAGGCGGATTATACAGTTTTGGGACTGGAACTAATACAGACAGAGCTTTAGGAACACTTGGTTCTGGAAATGCCGCAGCAGGCAGCTTTGCTCACGGAGTCTTGCTACGCAATACCTCGGGTTCTGCAATAACATCAATGCAAATAACTTATACACTTGAGCAATGGAGAGTTAATAATAACTCAACCCCGAACACCATAACTGTCTGGTACCAAACGAGTTCAAGTGTTATTTCATCGCTTAATCCTAACAGTAACGCTAGTTGGGTTCAAGTCACAGCTGCGTCTTTGTCAAGTCCAATTAATAATGGTACTACAGCATCCTTGGATGGCAATGCGGCTGCGAATAGGGTTACAGCAACTAACGTTACCATTCCAGGATTAAACCTTGCGAACAATGATTACATTATGATCAAGTTTGAAGACCCCGACCATGGCGGGAATGATCATAGTCTAGGTATTGACGATGTGACTATTGCATGGACAGCAGGCACACCTCCCCCCGTCCAAAACGGCACCATCGGCACGAATGAGTATGGCACGCACACCAATGGCGCGAACCAAAATGATAACGGAGGAGTTGTGACCTATGTAACATGGGACGCAACTAACCTTTATGTGGCAATATCTGGAGGCGGAAATGCCGACGGCCATGTATTTTATCTAGACAGAAACCCTTCTATTCCTGTAAACGGCGGAACAAATGCCGACGGAACGAATGTCGGCTTTAACTATGACAATACAAGCTTCGCTGAGCTTCCATTTAGAGCAGACCTTGTTGCCTATGTCAAAAGTGGCTATCGGGAATATCGTATTGCAAACGGCAGTAATGGTTGGTCAACCACCCCCGTTCAAAACTGGAGTGGGTATGGAGAAACCAACGGGTCTCCCAACGTAAGAGAATATCTCATTCCTTGGTCTGCTGTTGGAGGTGCGCCCACATCTGGATTCAACTTTTTCTGCTATTTGGTGAACGGGTCCTCATCTGTATACGGCGAACAACCAACAGAAAATGGCCAAGGTAATATTGGCACAGGAGCACGCTATGAACGATACTTCAATGTAACTGACGCAACCGTTGGCACTGGCACACCTCCATTCAGCCGCAACTGCTACGTTTTCAATAGCGGAGCAGACATCAACGATTTTGGTGGTATCGCTGTGTGGGATTTTACCATGAACACCAGCGGTCGTCAGATTGCGCGTCAAGGAACGGGTGCTTGGACCATTGGCGGAACACTGCGCGTCAATAATGGTACTGTATTCTTCGGTAGCGGCGGCTCGTATGGTGCTACAACAGTGGCCAATGTAGCCATTACAGGGGGTTCGCTCAATATGGACCAAACCAACCAAGCCATGAATGTCACCGGAAACCTCGTACAAACGGGCGGTACATTCTTCCTATCAGGCACATCAGGTGGTGATGTCAATATTCAAGGTAACTGGACGCGCGATGGTGGAACCTTCACCAACAACGCTCGAGCAGTTACATTCAACGGCACGGGCGCTCAATCAATCGGAGGTTCTGTTTCAACAGATTTCGGGTTTTTAACCATTAATAAAACTATTGGTGCTGTAACGCTCAACAGAAGCACGACCGTAGCAAACCGCTTGAATCTCAATGGCGGTAACATTATCACCTCAGCAACAAACACTCTCACCATCACCAACACAGCAGTAAACAGTGTAGGCGGCAGCAGCACCACCTCTTATGTAGATGGTCCTCTCATTCGCAATCTACCCGCAAACTTGACTGCTGGTTCTTTATATCTTTTCCCAGTAGGTAAAGGGGGCGTCTTCCTTCCATTCACATTGGGCGATCCTACTTCCGGTGCTATTGCTCCGGCTATCACTGTGGAGGCATTTAATACAAATGCAGGAGGAACAGCAGGCGTTGGAATTTCATCGCTATCCACTACAGAATATTGGAGAGCATCCTTCACGGGCAATTACACTGGAGGAACCATAAGTCTTCAAAGACAAAGCGCACTGGGCACTCTCAACGTCATTGGTCGCAGCGCAACGGTGAATGGCACCTATGCAAAGCTCAACGGAACGGTATCGGGCACGTCGGTAATCAACTCTGACAATACAGGCGCATCGCTTGGTTTCTTCACATTCGGAGTGAATGTTCCTGCGCCTACCATCACCTCATTGGGCAGCACCTCTGGTTGTCCCGGCGATCAATTAGTAATCAATGGTACCAACCTCACGGGCGCAAGTGCAGCGAACACCACTATCGGTGGAACACCCGTAGCATCCATTGTTTCAAACACAGGAACTGTCCTCACTGTAGTAGTTGGTGCCGGCACCACCGGAACAGTAGCGGTCATCATCGCTGGTCAGACAGGCACTTCCGCTGCAAGTTACACTGTAAATCCAACTCCTGCCAACCCTGGCAATCCAATCAGCGATAGCCCCCAATGCGCTACACCTGGAGTAACATTGACAAGAACTGGTACTCCTCCTGGCGGCGAAACATGGTACTGGCAAACATCGCCAACAGGAACCTCTACTGCCAATAGCGGTGCAACATTCAACGTCACCACTTCAGGCACCTACTACATCCGTGCACAAGGCGCAGGTGGTTGTTGGAGCCTTGGATCTGGCAGTGTTACTGTAGTGGTAAACAATGTACCTGCTGCGGCAACAACCCCAACACCAGCCAACAACGCCACCAACGTGTGTTACGCCGGAGGCGGCACTGTTAATAGCGTATCTTGGGCTGCAGTCGCGGGTGCTACATCTTACGATGTATACTTCGGTGCAGGATCTTTACCAGGAACGGTTACAGCCAACGTCACCACCAATACCTACAGCACCGGCACACTCAGCGCGTCTACTACTTACTTCTGGCAAGTAGTAGCCAAAAATGCTTGTGGTGATGCAGTGGGTTCTACTACATGGCAATTCACCACCGCGGCATCTGCGTGCGGATTGACATATTGCACACCGACGTATGCGAGTAGTTTCTCTGGTGACTTTGTGTCGCAAGTAACCTTGGGAACACTTTCACAAGCCACGGCCAGCGCAACTCCCGCTTATATCAACTATACAACTACGCAAAACGCAATACCCAATTTATCTCAGCTAGGTACATTTAACCTCAGTCTTACATTTGGCAACGATGCAAATCAATTCAGCGGTGTATGGATTGACTTCAACCAAAATGGAACATTTGAAACAACTGAATTCTTTGCTGGTGGAAATACGGGGGCAAATGGAACGATTATCATTCCCATCACTATACCAATTGGTGCGTCCCTAGGAATCACCACCATGCGTATTCGCGGAGGCGAAGATGTAGCATTGCTCAGCAGTCAGGCGTGTGGCGCAAGTTCAGACGATACTGGACAAGCTCAAGACTATTTGGTAAATATTCTTGTTCCACAACCAACACTTGCTGTAACCCCTGCTAGCCTTGGATTTGGAAACGTTCAAAACGGATCAAGCTCAACCGAACAAACATTCGGTTTGAGTGGATTTGCATTCTCTCCTTCATCTGGTGATATTACCGTAACTGCACCAACTGGATATCAGGTATCCCTCACTTCTGGAAGCGGTTTTGCAAACTCAATCAACGTTCCTTACACAGGTGGAGCATTGAGCAGTACCACCATTTACGTGATTTTCGCACCCAGTGCTGCAGATCAAATATTCAGCGGCAATATTGTGTGCTCGGGTGGTGGCGCCTCTTCTGTAAACGTTGCCCTCACAGGCAATTCTTACATTGCGTCTACAGTGCTCTTTGATAACTTCAACAGAGCTGACAACAATACTGTTGGTATTCCATCCATTGGAGGCACACAAGCCTGGAATGAAATAGAATTTGGCGGAGAAACCTTCAGAGCTCGCGTTCAAAATAACATGCTTCGACTGCATGGATGTACAACCACAGGCGCAGGCACCGCTGGGGTAGGTCCTGAACAAGTGTCATTCAATGCAAACGGATATTACCCAACGACATTTAGTACGGCGAATACTACTCTGACGTGGAGATTTAACATGCGTCAGCCTAGACCTGACCCAGCAGGATTCGGTTCTGGCAACTATGGCGTAGCGTTCGTTATCGGATCCGATGAAAGCAATTTCCGCAGCTCTACGGCTGACGGTTATGCCATAATTATTGGTAATACTGGTCCATCTGACCCTGTAAAACTTGTAAGATTCTCAAGTGGTCTAAACGGTAACTCGACCACTTTCGTAAATGATATTGTCGCTTCGGCTTCTACTATTGCGAATAATTATTACAGCATTGTAGTTTCGCTCAACACTTGCACGGGCGTATGGTCGCTACAAGTTAGAGATGATGGTACTACAGCATTTGCAGATCCCGCTACTGGATCTTACGGGGCTGCAGTAACTGCAACTAACACTACTTATACCAACGTTAGTCTTCCGTTTTTCGGCGCGTTGTGGTTGCACAATTCTTCATGCGATGAATTCGCACTGTTTGATAATATCACAATCCCAACCGGCGCGCGCCCTGCTGTTGGGCCAATCACAGGAACTGCCACTGCGTGTGCAGGTGCTACTGGGTTGACCTATTCGATTCCGGCCGTGGCCGGTGCCACTACCTATGCATGGACAGTGCCAACAGGATGGAATATCACCGCGGGAGGAAGTACCAATAGCATTACCGTAACCGCTGGAAGCGCTGGACAAAACGGCAACATCCAAGTAACAGCAAGCAACTCATGCGGCACTCTTGGAACTTCCGCAGCATTTGCAGTAACAACCCTTGCCAACAACCCTGTAAGCGTTAGCATTGCATCAAGCCCCGCATCTCCTATTTGCGCGGGAACAGAAGTAACATTCACTGCAACGCCAACAAATGGAGGTACATCGCCAACGTACGCCTGGACTGTGAATGGCTCGCCAGCAAGCACCAACAGCGCGACATTCGTTACAACATCGTTAACGAATAATAGTAACATTCAAGTGACATTGACGAGCGATATCGCTTGTGCAACGGGCAATCCAGCAGCAAGCAATATCATCAACTATACTGTAAACCCAATTTTGACACCATCTGTGAGCATCGTTGCTTCACCATCGAACAACGTATGCGTAGGAGATTTGGTAACGTTTACAGCAACCCCGACTAACGGCGGTTCTACACCTTCTTACGCATGGTTCGTGAATGGTACTCCCGTTGGAACAAACAGCCCAACGTTCTCGAGTTCAACGCTCGTGAGCACAGATATCGTAAGTGTCGAATTAACGAGCAATGCGCTATGTACCAGCACGAACACTGCATTGAGCAACAACATCACAATGACAGTAAACCCGCTCATCGCACCATCGGTTACGATTGCAGCCAATACACCTTCACCAATCTGTGCGGGCACCTCGGTGACATTCACTGCTACGCCAACCAATGGTGGCGCGGCGCCTAGCTATGCTTGGTTTATCAACGCCACCCCAGCAGGTACCAATAGCGCTACTTTCACCACCACCACTCTCGCCAATGGCGATGTAGTTTCGGTGCAAATGACAAGCAATGCGGTATGTCCATCGCCTACTACAGTAACAAGCAATACCATTGCCTACACCGTTACTGCAGCACCTACTTGGTATCAAGACGTTGACTTCGATGGTTATAGCACTGGTGTAACACAAGTTTCATGCAGTCAGCCAACAGGCTTCAGACTACCCGGTGATCTTGCGTCTATAACGCTGATTGATTGTAACGACAACAATGATGACATCAACCCTGGTCAAGAGGAATTCTGTAACGGAATCGACGACGATTGCGACACCTTCGTTGATGAAGGGTTGCTCAATCTTACATACTACCGCGACCAAGATGGTGATGGCTTCGGTAATCCATCTATCACTCAAGTGGGATGCACACAACCTAGTGGGTTCGTTCTCAACAACACCGATTGTAATGACGCTAATGCCAACGTTTACCCTGGCATCACAGAAGCTTGTAACGGCATCGACGATGACTGCGACACGGTGATAGATGAAGGTTGCGGCGCCATCAACGACGAGCTCTTCACTGCACTCATTGCCACTCAGCAAAACTATGGCTCTTGTACAGGAGTGAACGGTTCACTCGCAGGTGCGTTTGCAAGCACGCAAGGCGGGGTTACCTGTCCTACCGGTGAAGACGTTTGGTATTACTTCGAAGCGCAGACCACTGCAGTAAGCATTCTTTGCAACTCTTCCGTAAACAACATAGTAATTGAGCTACACGACGAAAATGGCAACATCATTACTTCAGAAAATGCTGTTGCAGGAATCGGCAACGAACGTCTCAACCACGTCGGCCTTACAATTGGAATCTCGTATTATATCCGCATTAGAAACTTTAATAGCACTGTATCAGTGGGCGGACCTTTCCAGTTGTGCGTTCAGCGTATTCGCGCATCAAAATGCGACATCCTAACGTCACCTACAAATCCAATCAATCCTTGCGCTGCCTTTAAAGCAGACTACACTGCTGCCAATCAATACATCTTCAATATTGGTAGCATTGTATTCAGCAACGGACTCTCTACAGGCTTCGCCAATTCTTGGATTCAGCTAGCTTCTATTCCACAATTGCAATACGGACAAGTGTATACAGTAACAGTAGACGCTGTGTATTTGCTTCCTAATGCGGCTGGACAGATTGAAACCATCACTGTTCCTGGATTTGAAACATGTCAACTTCACGTTGCTGCGCAGCCGTCGCTTGGATTTAGAGCAGCCGATGCGTGTCCAAATCAAAAGACCCGAAACAACATCATTCGCGCCGAGCCCAGAATTTGTTCATCAGTGGTTGACTACGAATGGGAGTTTACACAAACCTTCCCAACGCCTAGCTTACCACAAACCCACTTGCGCGGTGCTAATGATAGAAACCTCCGTTTGAGCATGGTTCCATTCATCCTCAACGGTGCTGAGTATAGCGTCCGCATCAGACCAATCTTTGCGGGCAATATACCTGGTAGCTGGAGTACCACATCTACCTGTTTGAGAATGGCGGGATCATTAGGAATGACCGCGTCTAAGGACGATGCTATCACAGAGTTTGTTGACCGCGATTGGAGAATGGATGTAGAAGAAACGGAAGGTTTCCAGCCAAATATTTTCCCAAATCCAAACAATGGAGAGGCTGTAACGCTTTCGGTAACTGGCGCACCAAGCGGCACGTTGATGGTCAATATCACCGATGCTACCGGACGCACCGTATCTACATTGCAATATCAAATCGAGCAACACCATTTCTCCACACAACTTGAATTACTTCAAGAAATCAATGCTGGAATCTACTTTGTAGAAATCATTGCATCTGATAACCGAAGAGAAGTATTGAGGGTGATTGTGCAGAAATAAGAAAGAATAATGACACATTGAAAAGCTACCGTCGAATGGCGGTAGCTTTTTTTTATCTTCGCCGCCGACTAACTCTCAACAAACCGCACGTACATACAGTTAATTAAGCGAATGAAAAAGAAGTTGAGAAGAATAGTTGAAAGCCTTGTGGGAAGCGTCAATCACAAGTTATTAAATAAGGAGATTATGCCATTAGGAATTGATCTCCAACATGATATTCAAAAAAACACGTCCCTACAGTCTATCAAGACCATCTTTGATATAGGCGCAAACGTTGGCCAGACAGCTTTACAGTTTCGTAACATGTTTAAGTTGGGCACAGTCTATTCTTTTGAACCCATATCTCGCACGTATCAGCAATTAACCACAAATGTTCAGCGTGATCCCGGCATAAAGCCTTACAATATTGGGTTTTCCGATAAATCAGGACGGTTTAAAGTCTTTCTTCAAAAAGATAGCGGCCTCAATTCTATCAATGAAAAGATCAATACACCCAATGATTCAGGGCAGCACACAGAAGAAATAGCGATTTCAACCGTAGACGAATTCTGTAGTACTCACAATATTCAACACATTGACCTTCTAAAGACGGACACCGAGGGCATCGATCTGAAAGTGTTACAGGGCGCTGAAAACCTCATCTCAAAAGGAAAAATCACCTACATCTTGGTGGAAGTGGGCTTTAATGAAGACAATGCGCGCAATACACCCTTCGAAGATGTGAGAAAACACCTTTATCAGCGAGGATACAAATTGCGCGGCATTTACGACCAGAGCGATTACTGGAATACAAAAGGAATGGAAACCGCCAACGCGCTCTTCTTCTATCAGCATTAGTAGGATTTAGAAAAATCCAAACCGAGCATTTGCTTTTTTTATCTTCGTGCTCGAAATATTTCCTATGAAATCTCAGATTCGACTCCATTTTGAAGAGGCTGCCAAAGTCTTGAATGATTTTCTTTCTTCAGAAAAAAACATCGACAGCATCGAGAGCGCTGGTGCGCATATGGTTCAGTCATTGAAAAACGGAGGCAAAATTATCTCTTGCGGCAACGGAGGAAGCATGTGCGATGCGATGCACTTTGCCGAAGAACTCACTGGCCGCTACCGCAACGACCGTCCATCGATTGCAGCGTTGAGCATTTCCGATCCTTCGCACATGTCGTGTGTGGGCAATGACTATGGATATCAATATGTCTTTTCCAGATACCTGCAAGGTGTGGGCCGCGAAGGCGATGTATTGCTCGCCATCAGCACAAGTGGTAATAGCGCCAACGTGATTGAAGCCGCAAAAGTCGCCAAAGAAAAAGGAATTATTGTTGTTGGACTCACCGGAAAGGACGGCGGCAAACTCGCCCCACTATGCGATGTAGAAGTGCGCGTACCCTGGAATGGCTACGCAGATCGCGTGCAAGAGATTCACATCAAAGTCATCCACTCTTTAATCGACTATATAGAATCAAATATTTAGAAATAAGAAACCCGAACGAATGTTCGGGTTTCTTTTTAAAGATTTGGTACGAATATCATATTCGTATATCCCATAAAATATTCCATGCATACAACCGAATAAACATTCGGTTTTATGCGTGAAATGTTGCCACATCTTCGCATCAATCAAACGAAGAAGAAGATGCTCGTAAAAACTTTTGGAAGTGCAGTATTTGGTGTACATGCCGCCACGATAACGATTGAAGTGAACGCAGATCGCGGCGCGCAGATGGCCATTGTAGGCCTTCCTGACGCTGCCGTCAAAGAGGCACAGCAACGCATTAAAGCAGCGCTCACCAATAGTGGATTCGAAACCCCTATTCGCAGTTTGACAATCAATATGGCCCCAGCCGATGTGCGAAAAGAAGGAACTGCATACGACCTTCCACTCGCCATCGGTCTGATGGCCGCCACCGAACAAATACCGCCCGACAGGATAAGTGATTTCATTATTATGGGCGAACTCTCTCTTGATGGCGGGTTAAGGCCCATCAAGGGATCTCTACCCATCGCTATACAGGCCGCCAGAGAAGGATTTAAGGGAATGATTGTCCCCGCAGAAAATGCGCGGGAGGCGGCCATTGTTAGCGATGTTGAAGTCTATGGAGTCGAAACTTTGGCTGATGTTGTGGGTTTCTTTCGCGGCGAAAAAGAAATCGAACGCGTGGTCGTCAACGCACGTGAAGAATTCCTCAATAGCCTCGACAATTACACCGTCGACTTCGTGGATGTAAAAGGCCAAGAAAATATCAAGCGTGCCTTTGAAATCGCCGCCGCTGGCGGACATAACGTGATTCTCATCGGCCCACCTGGCGCAGGAAAAACAATGCTCGCCAAAAGACTTCCTACCATTCTGCCTCCATTAAGCCTCAAGGAAGCTCTCGAAACAACCAAAATTCATAGCGTGGCAGGAAAGACAAAAAAGAAAGAAGCACTCATCTCCGTTCGTCCATTCCGCTCACCCCACCACACGATCAGCGACGTCGCCCTCGTAGGCGGCGGCAGCTTTCCACAGCCTGGAGAGATCTCTCTGGCTCACAATGGTGTTCTATTTCTCGACGAACTTCCTGAGTTCAAACGCACCGTACTCGAGGTGATGCGCCAGCCCCTGGAAGATCGCTATATCACCATTTCACGAAGTAAATTTTCAATAGAATATCCCGCCTCATTCATGCTCATCGCTTCCATGAATCCCTGTCCTTGCGGATATTACAACCACCCCGAAAAAGAATGTGTATGCGGTGTCGGTGTCGTGCAGAAATACCTCAACAAAATCAGTGGTCCGCTGCTCGACCGCATAGACATTCATATCGAAGTGACTCCCGTCGGATTCCAACAACTGAGCAATCGATCACAGGGGGAAACCAGCAAGGAGATTCGCGAACGCGTGATACGCGCGCGCAACATTCAAAGCGAGCGGTACCAGAATAGAAAAGAAATTCATTGCAACGCACAAATGGATAGCAAACTTCTCAAGCAACTCTGCGTCATCGACGACACGGGAAACAAATTGCTACAAACCGCGATGAATCGACTAAAGCTGAGTGCACGTGCCTATGATCGAATTCTAAAAGTCGCCCGCACCATCGCAGACCTCGACGCCAGCGAAAGCATCCGCACCGAACACCTCGCCGAGGCTATTCAATATAGAAGCTTAGATAGAGAAAACTGGGCGGGGTGATAAACTACAACTTCCGAATGATAAACTCGAAACCATTCGACTGCCTCAAGCATTCTACATTGTAATACAAAGAGCTCAACTCTTTGGCTTCAGTAGAAGAGAGTTTTCTTTTATATCGCAAGCCTAAATAAGCAAGTTTGGACTTGAGTTTAATCCAACCCCGAATCATTGAAGCGATGATCTTTCTTGAATATTTAAATGGAATAGGATACAATAAAACACGCAAATGGTAATCAATGCCGAAAGCGCTGCCACCAGCAATTCTTTCGAGCTTCATCCCGTTGATTTTCGCATAATGCTCCAGTGCTTTAAATGAAAGATGTGAATATGAAATTTCATGAAAACACTCCATGAATGCAACGTATCCCACAAAACACCCGCCAGGCTTGATAACCCGTGCAGTCTCCGCAAATGCTTTTCCAACATCTGGAATGTGCTCCAATACTGCATCCATCACAGCCACATCAAAGCTTGCGTCTTCAAATGGTAAATTCTCCGCATCAGCAACTACCGTATGCGCACCGCCCTCAAATGGCTCCACACCCACCCATTCGCCTCCCACAGACTCTACCACCTTCCTATTGCGACCATAGCCACAACCGATATCAACCACCCTCTTATTCACCACCAAATCCTTCAAATCATAGAGCGCTTTGTTTATCAATATCTCGCAATCCGGCGCTTGATCGCGCAGCGTGAGAACACGGACTCCCTCTCCCTTCACGGGATTTTCTCTATTCATTGTGTTATCCATGCTCAACTGTAGAGTTTTATTTGCTTATTAGAGATGTTGAAATCCATTAGCTGATAAAAGTTAAGAACTGTAGCTGACGTGGGAATAGCCTTTAAGTAATCATCAAATCCTTTCTTACAAACCACTATCAAGTCGGCGTTCTCGAACGCCTCTTCTGCGGTAGACGCCACATAGCGAACCACTGAGGCGTGTTCTATTCGAAGTGTCGAAATGTTAATGTCTTTATCAAAAATAGATATCTCTTCCGTATTCTCCCGAAGCTCGTAAAACAAACGCAACATCGGACTTTCTCTTACGTCATCCGTTCCGCTCTTAAATGTCAACCCAAACATTGCTACTTTCCTTGGCGAATGCTCATTCACCAAAGATTTCATCTTATTCAAAAGCTGATTGTTGCTCGGAATAATACTCGACACAACAGGCATCACATAATTCTTTTCCGCTGCCAAGTGGTGAATTGCTCTTAGATCTTTTGGAAGACAACTGCCCCCAAACGGCAGCCCCGGACGCAAATATGTAGGCGCAATATTGAGATGCGTGTCCATCAAAAAGATTTCATTCGCCTTTTTTACATCCACCCCATAATGACTTCCCAATCCATAAACCTCATTGGCAAATGCGATTTTAATTGCGTGGAAAGCATTGTCAACATACTTCACAAACTCCGCGGTGCGGAAGTCCGTGAACACAAGAGGAATCTTTTCGTCAAACGAAAGCAGTTGGCGCAATTCTTCATTGTCGTCAGTATTAGAGCCCACTACAACACGCGAACAATTGAAGAAATCATTGATAGCCGAACCTTCTCTCAAAAACTCTGGCAAGAAAGCTATCTTGGGCATCAGGGAAGCATCTAGTTCAGAAAAACACTCTTTAATCAAGCGCTCAATTGTGCCAGGAGGAATAGTGCTTCTATATACAACCGTATACTTCCTGCCCGTGCGCTTGATATAATCAACAATGTCCAGTGTCGTGTTTAATGTAAAATCCAAATTAACCTCACCGTCTGCGGTGCTAGGTGTACCAACGCAAATCAAAGCCACATTTGTTTTGTCTAAAACTAACTGTGCATCAGAATTAGCGTTGATTCTTCCCGACTTGAGACCTTCTTCCAACAACTCATCCACACCGGGCTCGTAGATAGGGCTTTTGCCCTTAGCAATAGCGTCAACCTTTTGAGATTTAATATCACAACCCCAAACATTGTGGCCCAGCTTTGAAAAACATACCAGATTAACTACACCAACATATCCAAGTCCAAATACGGCTATATTCATGATTCAACAACTTGTTTGTACAATTCCATTGTGCGCGCGGCGATCACAGGCCAATCGAACTGTGTTGCTTCGCTTCGGCAAATATCACTAATTGTTTCACGTTCCGATTCGGATAAGTCAAAATAGGCTTTCATCTTAGTAATTGCATCATTTGCATCATCACGTTTGTGAAACGATATAGCACTTTCACTGAGACTAGATTTCTCTTTCAAAACATCTGTCATCAGCACTGGCACTCCAAGCGCCAACGACTCCAATAGCGCGTTGTTTCCGCTAGCCTCTGTAACGGGCAAAAACATTAACGCCGAACGAAAAACCTCCAACTTCAAACCCGCGTCATCCAACCCTTCATGCACCGTTACGCCCAATGCACGAAACTCCGCCTTCATATCTTCATTCAAGTTTCGATTTATTAAATGAAAATCTATGTTTATGCGTAAATTTTTACACGTCTCAACTACATTTCGATAAAGATTCCAATCCCTTTTCCAGTTTCCAACTGTAATTACCCTGCGCGAGTCCTTTTTCTCTCCATTATTTACAAAACCTTCAAAAGCCTTGGTAAACGCCTCAAGATGCACTCCCAATGGGATGACATGGATTTTACTCGCGTCCATCACCTCACTCAACGCCTTTTTCTGAGATGCCTCAGTTACGATTGCTGCGCTGATTTTTTTAAATCTATTCTTTGTAAATAAATGAGTGATTGCGCCGACTCGGCCTTTATAATCGCCCTTGCGCACTTCGCGAAGCAGAGATTCATATGGCTGGTGAAATGTCACAACAATGGGCAAGTTTGGATAAAGCCAAGGTGAAAATCTAAAATAATCTTCGCCGTACATGATATGTATAAGGTCTATCTCCTTCGCATACTTTCTTATCTCAAATTCATACAGCCATTGATACTTAGCCTTAATTCCCTTCTTTGTAATTTCCCTGTCCTCATCAACACCGAGCTCTACCTTGGGTTTCACGAACTTGATCAATTGCTTATACCCGCCATTCGCTCCATGGTGAGAAAATTTTGTAAGCAACACTAAAACGCGCATTCGTTGAAATTTTACGACGAAGCTAATGATTTATGACTAACACTAATTGATCAACAATGCATATAAGCACTCCCCATGAGAATGGTGGCGCACAATGCTCCCAGAAATAAAAAATCCCCTCGCTCTACACTCGAGGGGATTTTCCACTTAACCTTTATTTAACCTTAACCATTTAACTTACGAGTCGTTACCCGTATATCTTTATTCTGGATGAATTATCTAACCAAATTGAACTCGAACCCCTGTTTACATTCTGCGTGCCAACAATAACTTTTGCTGAAAATCAGATAGTTATGTCGTGCCAAATCAACAAGTTTTTCCAAAAAATGGAATAGAATTATCAAAATTGGATACATTAGACAAAAATTAAATCATGTTCGAAAATCTTCTTCAACTCGTAAAAGAAAACGCTTCCGAAGCCATCATCAACAATCCCGCTATACCCAACGACCGAAACGATGAGGCGATTTCACTCGCTTCTAATGGAATTTTTGAAGGCTTAAAAGACAAACTTTCAAACGGTGGTCTTCAAGATATTTTTTCCAACTCCAATCCTGCTCAGTCTGGCGCCACCAATCAAATCGCTGGTAATGTTGCAGGACAATTGATGGAGAAATTTGGACTCGACAACGGCGCCGCAAAAGGAATCGTTGAAAAGCTTATTCCCGTTGTCATGGAAAAATTCGTCAACAAGACAAATGATCCAAACGACAACTCTTTCGACCTCGGCGACATCATGAAAAACCTTGGTGGCTCTGGTGGAATCGGCGGTATGCTCGGCGGTCTCTTCGGAAAATAAGACCAGAAAAATCATCACAACTAAACAATCGTCCAGGTTTATGGACAACATCAAACTTCTTGATTTACTTACAAATAAAAACGACCTCGATAGCGCGAGCTCTGCGCTGCTGTCGCTCGTTCAAAATATTTCGGACATCATCACACTTGTTGATTCCGAGGGGAAAATAATCTACCAAAGCGCTAGCGTCCGCCAGTCCATGGGCTGGGCAGAGAATGAATTGATTGGTAAAAACATTTTCGAGGTAACGCATCCCGAAGATCACGCTATCATTAAACAACAGTTTGAAAAAGCCATGCAATCGCCGGGTATCGGCCCTCAGGCCGAATTCAGACTGCTCAATAAAGATGGCACTTTCATCTATCTCGATGCGCAAGGAAACAATCAGTTTCACAATCCGCACATCAAAGCGCTTATCATCACCTCTCGTGATATTACGCCGAGAAAAATGGCAGATTTGGAGCTTAAAAAAGCAAACGAAATTTTACAATATCAAAACGCTCAACTGCAATCTTTCTCACAAATATTATCTCATAATATTCGAAGTCACTCCGCCAATCTCTCGTCCATTGTGGATTTCATAGAAACAAGTGATTCCGAAAATGAAAAAGTTTCTTTTTTCGAAATGCTCAAAACAAGCACAAAAAAGCTTGAAGAAACTATTGTCAACCTCAATGAAATTTTAGAAATAAATCAGAAATTAAAACAACCAAAAGAGACGCTCAATTTAAAAGATGAAATCCAAAAAACAATTGGTGCGCTCGAAGCATTGATGGCCCAAAAAAACATTAGTGCCATCGTTGATGTACCTGAAGACATTGAAATCACTATTGTTCCAGCGTTTCTCGATAGCATCCTGCTCAATCTTATCAGCAACGCTATCAAATACTCAGACCCCGACAAAGACTCTTACCTTGCTATCACAGCCGATAGCCTCTTTGGTCTTATCACCATTTTCGTTAAAGACAATGGCCTCGGAATCGATTTGCAGCGCCATGGAAAAAAGATTTTTCACCTCTATAAAACATTCCATGAGCGTGAAGATAGCCGCGGCCTTGGTTTGTTTATGGTAAAAAATCAAATCGAGGCTATGAATGGAACAATATCCGTTCAAAGCGAAGTTGGAATAGGAACCACCTTCAAAATCACACTACCGAAAACGCCTGCCAGTTCTTAAACCCTTATTATCATGGCTGAAAAACATCTTTCTGGTAAAAACATCTTCCAACAACTCGTCAGAGATTTAATTGGAAAAGACTCTCATAGAGGCGTTACGCTTACTTACTCGTGGCTCGCAAATCAATTAGGACATTTTTCTCTTGGATTTTTTCCTGCAATGACCGTATACAAGCTGATTGAGGATACGAATTTCTCATTAAGTCCTGAATTCATCGCAGGATTGAGCATATCCGGATTGTGGTTCGCTTTTGAAGTATTCAACTTATTTTATCCCTTAAGAAAAAAAAATACCGTCAACAAAACATTCAAACCCAGTTGGGGCAACTTGATCTTTGACACCTCCACCGACATCGTATTCTTTGCGTTTGGGGCGTTCATGGCCGCTTTTGCAATGAGCAGCAATACGGACATGCTATACATCGCTTTAGCCTTGTTGGCTTTATTACTCTATCCCATTCGTTTCTGGTACGTCACCAAGATGTATCAACAAGAAGCAAAATTTCCTTTTCAGGCGCGCCTGAGCCAACTTGAAGTAGCCTTTTCCAATGACGATCGTGATAAAATTGTTCGCTTCATGAGCGATGACAATGAAGGACAGCACCTACTCATATTTGGTGCCCATCGCAGCGGCAAAACCTCGCTTAGCGTCGCAATAGCAAATGAAAAAGCCATAAAAAACAAAAAGGCTCATTATTCTTCAGTAACTAAACTACTGGATGAATATTTTCAAAAAAGTATTGCAAACCCCAATGAATTGGGACTACTGTGGGATTGGAGCACTACTGAATACTTGGTCATCGACGATGTCAACCCCTCCATTGAAACTGGCGTGGAACTGATTTCTGCTCAACAGTTCAAATCGCTGTTGCTAAACACCAATTTCCAGGAAAGAAATAAAAAAGTACTTTCTAAAGTGAACCATATTTGGGTTCTTGGAGATCAAGAAAATGATTCCATTAAGATTAGCTCTCAATGGAATCAAATGCTTGTGGATTGCGGAGTTCCTGCACCGAATATTCATTCGGTTTTTTTGAAAAAAAGATAAATTACCGAACGATCACTCGGTCGATTACTTTGCCTCTTTTACAATTTGCTTTGATAATATATGTCCCTTGTGAAAGCGTGGTCAGATCTATTTCTCCGCGTTCTTGCGGGCCAAAATCCGCCACTACCTTTCCAAAAAAGTCTACTACTACAACATGGCTGAGATACTGATCAAATCGAAGGTTTCCTTCCGTGGGATTCGGATACATTCTCACATTTACCCTTACACTTTCATCTACCTGTAATGAGCCCGCACCGTCATTAGGGTTGATCATGTTATCTGATTTGTAGTAAACTAAAATTGCGCTTTCATTGCTTGGGCCTGCTGCGCCCCATGCGGGTACATTACTTACCGGAATGGACCCCCCATCAGCCACTCCAGCTGTAGCATAATGCCTTCCTACAGCCACAATGCCATCTGATGTTTTGTATAAACCATACAACTCGGTATTTCCTCCGCCAGCTTGAGTAAGGGTATCCCATTCACCCACCACGAGCGAACTATACACCGGTACATTGAAATCATCTTCATAAAGACGGACAAAACTATTCCAACAACTTGAGCCTCCATATTGCGGTTTTACCATTTTCTGATAGGCATTAGCCGTTGTAATTGTTCTTCTTCCGAGCGCAACAATTCCAACTTTTCCGTCGCTCGCTACTTCGAGCGCGTTCTTTGCCATTCGCGTGGTATTCACATTCGGCCAACCACCGTTAGGATTGGGCCATCCATCCAAGTTTGGATCAGGATGTGCTGCACCAAAATTGGTAGCGCCCTCAGAGTATTCCGCCATGTAGGTCGTGTTCATCAAATTGCCTTCAGCTAAAGTCAATTTTCCCAACCACGAAATATGTATATCTCCTTGTGTGCCGGTAAATCTGTTCTGGAAGCCCAGTGCGCTGGGATTCGCTAATATCTGATTTCCTTCCCAAAAATTTTCTGTGTTATTTCCATGACAACGCGCTCCCACTACGAGTTTATCAGAGCTGTAATCGATTGCTAATGCATCCACATACTGATCGGGAATAGATGGCTGTATTTCTCCTTCAGGATTAATCTCATGATACAAACGACTCCACCATTTTACCGCACCTTGATTGTCAAAAGCAATGACAGCGGGCTCAAAGTCAGGCGTGCCTCCTCCTTCGGGAAAATTGTAATAGGATTTAAAATTCATTCCCAGATAAACATGGTTGTCTCTTCTATCCACAACGATAGACGACGCTCCCCAAACCGGACAACACGACTCTGGTGAATAGCCATTATAACCGGGGCTTTCCGCTGTCACATTGTTAATGTCACATGGTCCTGTATAGAAAAAATCTGAGGGCCACGTTCCTTTCTTCGTGCCACCGTTGCCGTCAGGTAAAATGGCATCAAACTCTTCCTGCGTCCAAGAACGCATTTCACAACGACCCCACGACTTCATTACAATACCGCTATAGCTCAAACTGCTTGAGCCCGCATAGGAAGAAGCGGGAGTACCCTTCCATTCCCCGTCTTGTACCTGCCAGTGAGTGCGCCAGTTTTCAACTACTCTTCGCTCACCATTGGCATTAAGACAATACATGGCACTCCAGTCATATCCGTGTGACTCACCACTCACGTAATATATTTCTCCATCGCTCGTAACATCCCATGGATGGGCTTCTTTAGCGTAATTCTTGGCCCATACCTGTCTCGTCCATACACAGCCTGTCGGGGTTGCATCCACAAAATTAGAGTTCAACTTAGCGAGCAGATAGCCACCGTTATTATTGTCAGTGTCACTTGTATTACAACTGATAAACAAGTCCTGTGTTGCAGCATAGGGCAACGAATTGGTCTTTATAAAACGAACGTCTTCTACAACACCTTGTGGAAAATGTACGACCTGAAGCAATTGCGTGAGCGTGGAATTAAAATGAAGAATAATCCCGTAGCGATTGGTACCCTGTCCATTGGAAATACTTCCTGGATATGTGAGCTCAATGCGCGGTACCGCTGGAGCAACCCAATCCAAATTCTCGCAATATCCAGTTACCAAGAATGTCCCGTCACTGATTTGCATAACATCGTAGAACGTTTCTTTTCCCGTGTTTCCTGCATAGGTTACCAAGTCCGATTGACCAATAAAAAATAAAGGAGACATGAGGAACACGAGCGCAATGATGAATCTTTTCATGTTAGATTTTATTCAAGGTTTCAGCACGAAAATACTAAAAATCATGGATTCACATTTAACACATCCTGCGAAACTTGTTACAACAAACTTTCGTAAGAAGTGGACCAAATTGGCTTTGCATGCTACCAAATTTTACTCGTTTTCTATCTCTCATCTTACTGACATGGACCATTTGTACGAGCAATAAAACGTTCGCACAGAGTGGAACGGACTTCTGGTTTGCACCTCCAGATATTACGGATTTACACAACAGTCCCGGAGGTGAACCACTTTTCCTATTCGTTTCATCAACAGGTCTCGCATCCACGGTCACCATTTCACAGCCCGCCAACCCAAGCTTCAATGGAGGCAATCCCATAGTAGTGACACTGGCCGCCAATGAATCACAACGCATCAATTTGACCGCATTCAAATCAGTACTTGAAACACGACCAACAAACACCATTGTCAATACCGGTCTTCGCGTGCAGGCCACCACATCTATCACCTGTTATTACGAATGTGCAAATACTAACAACACTGATATATGGGCTCTTAAAGGTCCAAATGCACTGGGAACTGAATTCTACATTCCACTCCACAAACACGCTGCATTCCCAAACCAGGTATTCGCTTCGCCTCACCTTGCATTTGCTTCATTTGATATTTGTGCCACGGAGAACAACACTGTTGTTACCATCTATTCTCCCACACCCGTTGATGGCTATCCCGCACTTCAACAGTTTTCCATCACTCTTAATGCAGGACAAACGTATTCGTGTGGATGGACTGGAGCAAACTATACACAACCTAGCACGCACCCTTCGGGCGCTGTAGTGCTTTCTGACAAACCGATTACTGTATCATTAAAAGACGATTCCAACCGCAGCCCCGCTGGCGGTTGCTTCGATATTCTCGGCGATCAAATTGTTCCTACAGATGTGGTTGGAACAGATTACATCGCTGTGAAAGGTGCTCTTGCAAGCAATGGAGACGAGAGCGTCGTTCTAATGGCAACTCAAAACAACACCCGCGTTTTTATCAATGGAAGCGCTACACCTGTTGCAACGCTTTTCGCGGGTGAATACTATCGAATCGATATGGACTACTTGTCCACGGGCCTCGACAACTCGGTCTACATTCGATGCACAGAACCGACGTATGCCATGCACATCACCGGTTTCGGTTGTGAAATGGGGATGGCCCAATTGCCTCCTCTCAATTGTGCAGGTTCACAAGCTGTGAACTTTGTTCGTGGCTCTAGCCAAACATTTTATCTAACCATTCTTTGTCGCACTGCAGCTGTAAATGGATTCACCATCACCGGTCCTGGCACTGCTACTATTCCAACAACAGCATTCGTGCAAGTACCTGGAACTGCTGGTGTTTGGAGCGCTGCGCGCATTACTTACAACACCACTCAAATCCCCGTAGATCAAACTTTCCGTATCACCAATAGCATCGACGTATTCGCGCTTGGTCTCGGAAATGGAGGCGCGTCTTCAGGTTGTAAATATGGATACTTCTCTGAATTTGTTGCGCCCATTACAGCCTCGGCCGGACCCGATCAAACCATTTGCGCAAACGCAACCGCTCAATTGAATGGAGCTGTTTCTGGCGGTACCACTACAGGAATTTGGAGCTCTACGGGCACCGGTAGTTTCACCCCAAACAACACCGCGCTCAATGCAGTATATACCCCAAGCGCGGCAGACGCTGCGGCAGGTAGTGTTACACTTACACTCACTTCCACTGGTGCGTGTACTCCTATTTCTGATGTAATGACACTCACCATTAGTCCAGCGCCAACAGTAAACGCTGGTGCAGATCAAACGGTGTGTCGAAACAATTCTAATGTATCACTCAGTGGTTCTGTAACCGTTGCCACGGGCGGTGTTTGGACCGGTGGTGCTGGAACCTTCATTCCCAACAACACCACACTCAATGCTGTATATGTGCCCACAACTGCAGAATTAAACGCTGGTTCTTTGGCACTCACTCTCACCACCACTGGAAACGGAATCTGTAATCCAATCTCCGACAACGTAATCATCACCTTTACTGCCGCACCTGTTGTGAATGCTGGTGCAGACCTCACACGCTGCGGCAATAATGCAGCAGCAACGCTAGCGGGTTCTGTTACCATCGCCACTGGCGGCGTTTGGACAGGTGGCGCGGGTAGTTTTGCTCCTTCAGCAAACACACTCAACGCAGTGTACACACCCACAGCAGCCGAAGTGCTTGCAGGCAGTGTTACACTCACATTGACATCCACAGGAAATGGATTGTGTAATAGTGTGAGCGATCAAGTCACTATTTTTTATACCACTCCTCCTACGGCCAATGCTGGTGCAGACATCACGCGTTGTGCAAACAACGCCAATGCTACTCTTGCTGGTAGTGTAACGATTGCTACTGGAGGTCAATGGTCGGGTGGATTGGGTACATTCTCTCCAAACGCGAACACACTCAACGCCACTTACACTCCAACCGCTACAGAAAGGGCGAATGGAAGTGTTACACTTACTTTGACCACTACGGGCAATGGTCAGTGTCTAGCAGCAACAGATCAAGTAATCATCACCTTCACTCCAGCGCCAACAGCAAATGCAGGAGCAGATATCACAGTGTGTGCAAACAATGCAACAGCAACACTTAATGGCGCTGTAACCGTTGCCACAGGTGGTGTCTGGAGTGGTGGATCGGGAACATTCTCTCCAAACGCAAACACTCTAAACGCAACGTATACACCTTCATTAGCAGAAAGAAATGCAGGATCTGTGACACTCACGCTCACCACCACTGGTAACGGGCTGTGTACCCAAGTGACTGATCAAGTCCTCATCACCATTACTCCTGCACCAATTGTAAACGCAGGTACAGACCGCACCGCATGTGCTAACAACGCCGCCGTGACTCTTGCAGGAAGCGTTACCAATGCAAGTGGAGGACAATGGTCTGGAGGTGCGGGTACATTCTCGCCTAATGCAAATACGCTCAACGCTATCTATACACCAACCGCAGCAGAAATTGCAGCTGGCAGTGTCACTCTCACATTAACCTCTACTGGCAACGGTTCATGCGTGGCAGTGACAGATCAAATGATAATAAGTTACAGCGCCGCACCAACGGTGAACGCGGGTCCTGATCAAGTGCGATGTGCAAACAATGCAACCATCAACCTGGCGGGTGCAGTTACCATTGCTACCGGTGGTCAATGGTCTGGTGGTCTCGGTGTATTCACACCAAACAATAACACACTCAATGCAACATACACTCCGACAGCAACTGAAATCGCATCAGGAAGTATTACGCTCACGCTTACATCAACCGGTAATGGATTGTGTACTGCAGTAACGGATCAAGTAACAATTCAGTTCACCGCCGCACCAACCGCCAATGCTGGTGCTGATATTACCGTGTGTGCTAACAACGCATCGGCAACTCTCAATGGATCTATTTCTATCGCATCAGGTGGTGTGTGGAGTGGAGGCACCGGTACATTCTCACCGAATGCAAATGCACTCAACGCTACCTATACACCTTCATTAGCAGAAAGAAATGCAGGTACCGTAACGCTCACGCTTACCACAACAGGTAACGGCCTTTGCAATCAAGTGACAGATCAAGTAGTAATTACTATCAATCCAGCACCGATTGTAAATGCTGGTGCAGACCGCACCGCGTGCGCCAACAATGCAGCCGTAACACTCGCAGGCAGCGTGACCAACGCAACCGGCGGACAATGGACAGGAGGCGCTGGAACATTCTCACCCAATGCAAATACACTCAACGCAATCTATACTCCTACAGCCGCGGAAATCGCAGCAGGTAGCGTGACACTTACTATAACATCCACTGGAAACGGACTTTGCGTCGCTGTAACCGACCTAATGGTAATCAACTACACAGCTGCGCCAACAGTGAATGCTGGTCCAGATCAAGTGCGATGTGCTAACAATGCCTCAATCAATCTTGCTGGAGCTGTAACAATCTCCACGGGCGGCCAGTGGTCTGGAGGTCTGGGATTGTTCTCGCCAAACAATAATACGCTCAACGCAACTTACACACCTACTGCCGCAGAAATAGCGTCGGGAAGCATAACTTTGACACTTACGTCAACTGGTAATGGTTTGTGCACTGCAGTAACAGATCAAGTAACGATTCAGTTTACTGCGGCACCCACTGCCAATGCAGGTTCCGATATATTGGTCTGTGCTAATAATGCAACAGCAACACTCAACGGCTCCGTAACGGTTGCTACAGGCGGCGTTTGGAGCGGTGGCAATGGCACATTCTCTCCGAATGCCAACACACTCAATGCTACCTACACACCTACCGCAACAGAAATTGCAATAGGCTCTGTAACACTTACACTCACCACAACAGGAAACGGACTTTGCAATCAAGTAACGGATCAAGTTACCATTACTATAGCTCCCGCACCAATTGTAAATGCCGGATTAAATATTAGCGCATGTGCGAATAATTCTACCGTGTCGCTGAGCGGCCAAGTATTCAACGCACTCGGAGGTGTTTGGACTGGCGGCGCGGGCACCTATTTCCCATCACCAACAGTACTCAATGCCACATATACTCCTACTGCTGCAGAAATTGCACTTGGTAGTTTGACACTTACTCTCACTTCTACTAGCAATGGAACATGCAGTCCTGTGAGTGACGAAGTCGTAATCACATTCGCTCCAGCACCCATTGCCAATGCAGGAAACGATCAAACCGTTTGTGGAAACAATCCTCTCGCCAATCTGAATGGATTCATCAATTTTGCAGCAGGTGGTCAGTGGTCTGGTGGTCTCGGTGTATTCTCTCCATCAGCCAATGCCCTCAACGCATCATATCAGCCGACAGCTACCGAAATTGCCAATGGTTTTGTAGAACTTACGCTTACAACATCTGGCAATGGAACTTGCGTTGCTGTGTCTGATATTGTTCGTATCAACTACACCCCATCTCCAGTTGTAAACGCAGGAACGACGCTCGTTTCATGTGAAAACAATGCTGCAGTAAATCTCAATGGCTCAGTCGCAATTGCTAATGGAGGTACGTGGTCTGGTGGAAGCGGTACATTTATTCCGAATCCAAATGCCTTGAATGCCCAATACATTCCAAGTGCATCTGAAATAAATAATGGCGGCGTGGTGCTCACGTTGACATCTACTGGTAACGGTCTCTGTCTTCCTGAAACATCTTCTGTCATCATCGATATCGTGCCCGCTCCTTCGGTTAATGCTGGATTGGATCAAACCATATGTGTAAGCAATCTCAACGTGCAACTTAGCGGAAGCGTGAGCGGTACTTCAAACACTGGTGTGTGGTCAAGCTCAGGAAGCGGAACATTTATTCCAAATAATACCGCATTGAATGCCATCTACGAATGCAGCGCGGCAGATAGTTTATTCGGTTCTGTTACACTCACGCTTACTTCTACTGGAAACGGTACATGTAATGCTGTAACCGATCAAATGAATATTGTCATTCTTCCTGCCGGTCTTGCGAATGCAGGTGCGAATCAAACAGTTTGTGGAAACAATGCTGTAATCAACATCAGCGGCGTGATTGGCGGAGGCGCTACATCAGGTCAGTGGGGAACAACCGGAACCGGAACATTCAGTCCAAGCATCAATGCGCTGAATGCCACATATACGCCTAGCGCAACAGACATCGCATCCGGTGAGGTATTCATTTTCTTGACTGCCAATAGTTGCAACCAAGCCGTAGATACGCTTCTACTCACCATTACGCCAGCGCGCACGGTGAATGCAGGCGCGAATCAAACTATTTGTGCAGATCAAACCTCCATTCAATTAGAAGGTCAAATTACAGGTGGCATTCCAACTGGTGTATGGACCACTAGCGGATCTGGAACATTCAGCCCAAACAATACCACACTTAATGCAACGTATACTCCATCTTCTGCTGATGTAGCTTCTCAAATTATTACTCTTACGCTCACTACCACAAACAATGGATCGTGCGCCGCAGTAACAGATCAAATGACATTGAATATTTTCAATATTGGTGGGGCAAACGCAGGACCTAATCAAACAGTTTGTGGCAATAATGCCAATGTTCAACTTGCAGGATCTTTAACAGGAGCGGCCACTACAGGCGTCTGGACAAGCTCTGGTACTGGAGTATTCTCTCCTTCAAGCACCGCTGCAAATGCCATTTATCAAGCATCTGAACAAGATGTCATCAATGGAAACGTGACACTTACTTGGTCTGCAACCAACAGCTGTAATAGCGCAAGCGATGAAATGCTAATCAACTTCACTCCTGCACCTACAGTGAATGCTGGCTCAGATCAATTTGTTTGTGGTGAAAATCCAGTTTTCAACCTATCAGCAAATTTCACTAACGCTACAGGCATTGTGTGGAGCGGCGGAAGCGGCTCATTCACACCAAACGCCACTAGCGCCAATGTAACCTATGCTCCCACACAAACCGAACAATCACTCGGTTCTGTCAGTCTTACAATTACCACTACTGGTGTCGGCAACTGCCTTCCTGTTTCTGACGTGGTATCTTTAACGATGTCGTCAGGCATTGCTGTAAACGCTGGACAAGATCAAACAGTTTGTATTTCTGCTGATGTTACACAGCTACAAGGACTCATCGCCAACGGCACTAGCACGGGTGTTTGGACAACTACTGGTTCTGGTAATTTTATTCCAGACGCAACAGCACTGAATGCCATTTACGAATTCAGTGAAGCCGACCGTCTCTCTGGTAGCCTCACCTTCACACTAACGCCAACGAATACAGGAAACTGTCCTGTTGTTACAGACGAAATGACCATTACATTCAGCTCTAGCGTATTCGTGCAAGCGGGTAATGATTCACAAATTTGCGCTTCACAAGATGAAATCAATCTCACCGGAATCGTTACTGGAGGCGCTACTCAGGGCAACTGGACCACCAATGGAAGTGGTGCTTTCTCGAGCAATACTGATCTTAATGCTGTCTATTCACTCTCCGAAACCGATCGTTTGCTCGGTTCGCTCAGCTTCTATTTAGTGAGTACCAACAATGGCAGTTGTGAGCCTGGATTTGATACTCTTGTCGTTAATATCACTCCCATTTCAAGTGTTTCTGCAGGCAATAATCTAACGATTTGTAGCACACAAGAGGAAGTAAATCTCGCGGGTAATATTGGCGGCGCATCTACCTCTGGTATCTGGTCAACACTCGGCACTGGAAGCTTTGCGCCATCAAATGCTTTCGGCGAAACACAAGCTTATTTGCCCTCAGCGGGTGATATTCAAAATGGATTCGTAGAGCTTGTGCTTACAGCAAACAACACTGGTCTCTGCGTTCCAGGAAACGATACCCTTCGCATTGATATCAATACACTCGCAATCGTAAATGCGGGAGCAGATCAAACCATCTGCGCAGCAGAAACAGCAGTAACTCTCATAGGTAATGTGACCAGCGCCTCCGGAAGCGCTAGTTGGAATGCTTCAGGAACAGGCTCGTTCACGAATGCAAACACCACATTAAACAACACATACAATATTTCAGCATCAGATATCTCAACGGGTTCAGTGACACTCACGCTTTCGAGCAACGGAAACGGTGCGTGTCCTGTGGTCGCTGACGAATTGGTGATTACCATTATTCCTACCACTGTGGTGAATGCTGGTCCAGACCGGGTGATCTGTGGTGATCAGTCAGAAATAGAGTTGTCCGGTATAATTACCGGTTCAGTTTCTACCGGAATTTGGAATACCACAGGAACAGGTGCTTTTGCATTCAGTGCGGATGAGTTGGTAAACACATACATCTTAAGCGCATCCGACTTGGCTGTTGGTACCATTGAACTAACGCTCACTTCTACTAATAATCAGCAATGCCCAGAATCATCTGATGCGATTACGATTATTGTCGAGGCCGTGCCAATTGCTGCATTCTCAAGCCTTTCAGATGATGAACTAAATGTTGTCTTTACAGATGAGTCTGTCGGCGCGGCTTCTTGGAGCTGGTCATTTGAAAATGGCGCCACCAGTTCTTCTCAGAATCCGACAGTTACATTCCCTTCTGAAGGTCAATATGGTGTGACGCTTGTTGTGACCAATACTGCCGGTTGTAGCGACACCATCGTATCGGTAATTCAAGCGCTTTCAAAAGCTATTGAACCGATAGCTGTTCCTACAGGCTTCAGTCCAAATGGTGATGGTGGCAATGACGTCCTTCACGTATTAGGCGGACCTTTCGAGTCCGTGGACTTTAAAATTTTCAATGGATGGGGAAATTTAATTTTCTCTACTACTGATCCAAAAGGCGGATGGGACGGCACTTATCAAGGCACTGCACAGCCTGTAGGTGTTTACGTCTACACCGTATCCGGAAAAACCATTGATGGAAAGAATATTAAAATGTCAGGCAACGTAACCCTTATCCGATAATTCACCTCAACAATCAACATCATGAAAAAGAATTTTATCCTTTCAATTATAGTCTTGATGTTCTCGTTGGTGGGAATATCCATGAAAGCACAAGACTTTCACTTATCACAGTTTGATATGTTGCCTTTGTATTACAATCCTGCTCAAACAGGAATGTACTCTGCCAAAGACAACATCAAATATCGTTTTGCTGGAACTTATCGTTCGCAATGGCAAAAGCTCAACGGCAAGCCATACAGCGCAGTGGGTGCGGGCTACGACATGAAAATGAAGCGTTTCGGAGCTGGTTTGCTTTTAATGAATCACATCGCGGGCGCTTCCAACTTCGACACATTTTCAATGGCAGCTTCTGGCGCATACCAGATCACTGATCCAAAAAGTAAAGACCACTTTTTATCAACTGGATTTCAAATAGGATTGTATCAGAAAAAATTCTCCCAAAGAGATTTATTATTTGAAAATCAATACAACTCTGCATTCGGTTTGGATCCGACACTTCCAAATGGCGAAGATCTTCCGGACATGAGCATTCTCAAGTTCGACGCTAGTTTTGGTATTTTCTACAAATACACCGACAAGAAAAAACGCTTTGATCCTTCCATTGGATTGTCTTTATATCACATCAACAGACCCAACGAGTCGTTCACCGGACAGACCGCTCGCTTGCCGATGCGCTTCAATGGTATTTTCAACTGTGATGTTTTCTTTGGAGAATACATTACCGTTACTCCCTCTGTATTGTACATGAGTCAAGCAAAAGCACGTGAAATCAATGCTGGAATCATTACTGCTTACAAATTGCAAAACACGGGTTATAGCATTCTCGGCGGAGCCGCATTGCGCGTGAAAGATAGCGTTGTATTGCACTTAGGAATGCGTCACAAAAACAATACATTCCGCATCAGCTACGATATCGTCACAAGTGATTTGATGAAATATAGTGGACGTCGTGGAGGTTTTGAAATGGGCTTTATTTACTGTGGAAAATAAATCTAGTCGAGCCGCAACTCAAAGTAGTAATCGTTAGTAGCGTACTTTGCGGATACACCTTCAATAAATTTTTTACAAGCCTTTATGTAGCGCCGATCAACTATTTTACTCTTGGTATATCTGAAGTTGTAGCGCTTGCCGCTTCTTCCATCAGGAAAGAGTTCAAAGCCAAATTTGGCTGCCATTTCGAATACTTTTTCGGCAGGTATATCTGTATAGATTGTGAGATTTTTTGAAGTAAAATAAGTGTTTTCATTTCTTAAGATATCAAATAGTCTGATAGAAACAAAATCTACTTTTTCGTTCCTGGCTATCACTTGCAACACTTCGGTAGTGTATTCCTTTTTCTTTCCTAAGAAATTCAAGGACGCTTCATTAGAATTATGTGATAGCCAAATACCCTTATACATCGAAGACCATTGTGTACAAAGCTTTTCCCAATCTTCATTCGACCTGCACTTTTCAAAATTCCTTTTTACCACATAACCCGCATCATCAATAACAAGAGGTAAATTAAAAAATCCATGGCGAATCAAGGTGTGTGGTTTTTCGATGAAATAGACATTAAAACTGCGCGACGAACCTTGCATCATTTCATAGTCATGATAGTACGCCACTTTTTTGGATTGTGCATAAAACCAAAGTGTATCGGCCTCTTCAGGAGTATTTACTTTTCCTCGGCCATGTTCATTCAAATCAAAACCAGGTAAAAATTCACGTACTCCATTCGTCCAAATCACCACACTATCGATACGCTCCAGTTTTTTATTGATCAGTTTCTCATAACTATATTCTTGGCCTCCACCTTCAAAAGAATTTATCACCACCTTCTCTTTTTCATCCACCCATTCGAAAGTCGGTGTGTATACAATCACTCGCTGCGCCGCCGATTCCACGTGAAAACAGGCGCCCAGACAAAAGAGCAAAATCAATATGATTGGAGGCTGTTGACTTTTCATTTTATTTATTTCTTAAACCATGAACTGTACATTACATAGTTATTTGAAATACGTTCAATTTCCCCCTCAAATAATTCTTTTGAAACCTCTTTGACTTTCTTCGCGGGCACACCTGCAAAGATGCTGCCCGACGGAACGTGCGTTCCCTCTAGCAACACAGCGCCTGCCGCAATAATGCTATTGCTTTCAACCACACAATTGTCCATCACAATTGCGCCCATTCCAATCAGCACATTATCGTGAATCGTGCAGCCATGCACTATCGCGCGGTGTCCAATCGATACGTTATTTCCAATAGTTGTCGGCGCCTTTTGATACGTGCAATGAATCACCGCTCCATCTTGAACGTTGACTTTATTGCCCATCTTGATGTAGTGCACATCTCCGCGCACCACAGCATTAAACCAAAATGAACATTGATTACCCGCTTCTACCTCACCTACGATAGTAGCGTTTTCAGCGATATAACAATCATCACCAAACTTCGGCGCAATGCCGCGAACAGGAAGTATCATGAGTCAAAGATAAAACGAAAGAGCGAGGAAGCGACGGAGGGACGAAAGCGACGAAGCGACTGAATGACGGAGCGCGCGCCCCCATGGGGACGGAGGGGACAGAGAATGGAATTAGCGATCTTGTGGAATCGATACCAGACCCCTAACGGGGTCCAACGTTTGTAGCAACGGATAGGTAGTGCGATATATCGACTCCGTAGGGGTCGCACACAAGCCGCGAATGCATTAACGATGAAAAACGAAGGAGTGAATAATTCGAGATTCAGAATTTCGAATTGAGATTCCAGAATTAAATCAAAAAACCCCGGGGTTGCCGGGGTTTTTATCATTGCATATTGCCAAATATCGTCATAAAAAGCGAGCCCCAAATTAGAAAGTAAATCAACGTCCAAATAAAGTACATGCCGCTAACGCACAAACCTATTATAGACATAATCCATCCGGCTTGTAAACTTCCATACCCTGTATAACCCGTTGGATTTTTTGAATAAAGTTTCCTGGATTTATTTCCTAATATAATTCCTATAATTCCCAGAACCCAACCAAAAAAACAAAAGAGTACAATAGAAAGTATGCCTAATACCAATACTGTCGTAGCATTTGGTAATTGTGGTTTTTCTTCAATATCTAATTGCATTACATCATACTGCTAATTGCTGCAAAATAAGCCGCTCCAAAGATTACTATCAAGATAATGTAAAGAGCACTCAAACACAAGCCAATGATTGACATAATCCACCCAGCATTCAAATTACCATATCCCAAATAAGCATCTGGATTGCTTCTGTAAAGTTTCTTTCCTTTATTACCTAACACGACTCCAATGATTCCTAAAACTAAGCCTAATCCGTAAAAGCAAGAAAGCACTAGTGATAAAATACCCATAACTAATACTGCAGTAGCGTTGGGTAACTGTTGTTTTTGTTCCATATATTTAAAGATTTAGTAAAGCCCAAAACTAAAAAAATATCGACGAAATCAAAGTATTTCGAAGACTAATTTAATATCGAGTTAATTCGTCTTAGAAATGTCAATTTTTAAAAAGTCGAACATTGTTTGAAGAAGTATTGTTTCCTTTGCGGAAATTATGAAAAAGAGAGCCGTTTTATTAGTAAATCTGGGTAGTCCAGACAGCCCAGCACCGAAAGATGTATATCGTTACCTCACCGAGTTTCTTAACGATCCTCGTGTTATTGACATCAACGCCATTGGTCGCGCTATTCTCGTAAATGGTATTATAGTACCATTTCGCCACCGCAAAAGCGCTGCTGTCTATAAAAAACTTTGGACAGAAAACGGCTCTCCGCTCATTCATTCCGGTCGACAAGTGCAACAATTACTGCAAGAAAGATTCGATAAAAATCACACGCGAATCTTCCTCGCAATGCGATACCAAAACCCATCGCTTGATTCTGTGCTCAGCACCATTCAGGAATGGGAACCAGAAGAATTGGTCTTGCTACCCATGTTCCCTCAATACGCCAGCGCAAGCACCGGTTCTGTTATCGACAAGGTGATGAAAATAGTAAAGGATTGGTGGGTGTTCCCTCACATCAAAATTATCAGTCAGTTTTACGACCATCCTCTTTACATCAAAGCATTCATCGAACGCGGACAAGCATTTGATTGGAAAGAATACGACCATGTACTTTTCAGCTATCACGGTCTTCCAGAGCGTCAACTTGATAAGATTTATAAAGACAACAAGTGCCGCAATCACAGCTGCGAGCACGAAATCAATGACGAGAATAAGCTCTGTTATAAAGCTACATGTTACGCCACCACACGTAGCGTTGCAGCGGGCCTCGGAATTCCCGAAGACAAATACACCGTTTGCTTCCAAAGCCGTCTTGGGCGAGGTTGGATTGAGCCTTTCAGCGATGAGGTCATCGAAGAACTTGGAAAAAAAGGCGCAAAGAAATTATTGGTTTTCTCTCCTGCATTCGTGGCAGACTGCCTCGAAACTACCATCGAAATCGGAGAAGAATATCAGGAGTTGTTCGAGGAACACGGAGGTGAACATGTGCAACTCGTGCCCAGCCTCAACGAATCCAAAACCTGGATCGACTGCCTTGAAGACTTGGTAAAATAGAAGCTCTAGAATATAAAAGAATACAAAAACACTCAGTCACCAGTCGCTAGTATCTAGTCGCTAGTATCTAGTCGTTAGTCGCTCAGTCGCTAGTCGCTAGTCGCTCAGTCGCTAGTCACTAGTATCTAGATTCTATTTTTCCTCAAACTCATTCACCACATCCACTCGTAGCTTGGTAGGGCGATTGGCGACTTCCCATGCGGTGTGAAAGATTAGCTTCGCAATCTTTGACATCTTTTCGTACATGATTTTCTCGGGATCATCGCCTGGCTGGTGATAGTCTTCGTGGACACCACTGAAATAGAAAATTACCGGAATTCCATGCTTAGCAAAATTGTAGTGATCACTGCGGTAGTAAAAGCGATTCGGATCCTTTGGGTCATTATATGTGTAGTCCAACTCCAATGAAGCATAAGTCTTATTAGCCGCTTCACTCAAGATGTGCAGCTCTGTGCTCAATTTATCAGAGCCAATAATATAGACATAATTCGGATCGTCTTTATGCGCATTGTCGACCCTGCCGATCATATCAATATTCAAATCACAAACCGTTTTTTCTAAAGGATATATCGGAAACTCCGAATACCATTCGCTTCCCAGAAGACCCTTTTCTTCACCGCTCACATGCAATATCAAAATACTTCTCTTAGGTCCTTTGCCTTCCAGTTTGGCAAGCTGAAAAGCTTGTCCTATCTCCATTGCACTCACAGTGCCCGATCCGTCATCGTCAGCTCCGTTATAAATCTTTCCCTGCATTTCACCCACGTGATCATAGTGTGCAGAAATCACCACCACTTCATCTTTGAGAATTGGGTCACTTCCTTCTATAAAAGCAAGAACGTTGTCAGCCGTAAAGCGTTCAATCTCCATTTTCATGCTCATTTTCATTCCTCCCTTCAAGGCAACTGAACTGGCTTTTTTTCTCTTTTGAATTCTCTTTTTATAAAAATCAATACTCTTCTTTTTCCCTGATTTCATCAGTCCTTCAGCCATTGAGGGAGAAATGAAATAATATGGCAACACACTTTCCTCTTGTACCGTCATCGGATATTCCAACGACATACGAGGCTCATCCAGGAAATAGCTAATTCGCTTCAAGATGTAATCAAAATTCTCCTCTACAATTAGGATTGCCTTCGCACCTCTTTTAGCAGCTGCATCACGCTTGATTCTAAAATCATCACTCCATTCGCTGCGAGAATTGTTCCCCGTGAAAATTGAGTTTCCAGCCTTGTCCACTGGTTCACCATTCATCACAATCACCACCGCATCTTTCACATCTATATTCGTATAATCATTGTAGGTTTTCGAATCGATGCCGTACCCTGCAAAAACAACTTTCTCAAGCTTTAATTCATCGAGCGTGAAGCCACCGAATGAATAGAAGTCCTTTTTAAATGAATAGATTGATCCTTGAAATTCAATAGTCGCTGAAGCTACTTTCTCACGCTTTAGCGGATAATTTTGAAAATATGTAGAACCATTAATACAAGGCGCTACTCCCAGAGATTGATAATACTGAGCCAAATAATCAGCAGCCTTTCTCAACTCAGGTGATCCTGTATCTCTGCCTTTATAAGCATCGCCCGCGAGTATATATAGATGTTTTGAAAGTTCTTCCGGTGTAATGGTATTGGCGAAGCGTACCGCAACGCTATCTTTTTGAGCTAAAACCTGTTCCCCGTGAAAAACAAGGCCTAGCGCCAGTATAAAAATATTTAATTTCTTCATCTTAACAATCAATTTTAGATACACGTCTTTCATGTCTTCCACCTTCGAAAGCTGTGTTAAGGAATTCTTCCACCATTTCGAATGCATCCTGTTCTGAAATAAACCGTGCTGGTAAACAAATAATGTTTGCATTGTTGTGAGCTCGAGCAAGAGATGCTACTTCTTTATTCCAACAAAGCGCTGCCCTCACACCTTGATGTTTGTTTGCTGTCATACACACTCCATTTGCAGAACCGCAAATAAGAATTCCAAACTCCTTTGTTTCAACTACCGCTGAAGCAGTTTGATGAGCATAATCCGGATAATCTGTACTTTCTTCCGAAAAGGTACCGTAATCCTTTATTTCATGGCCTTGTTGTTGTAATCTTGCCTTTACTTGCTCCTTAAGGGCGTAACCCGCATGGTCAGCTCCGATATGAATGGTCATAAGTAGTTGATTTATATGAGGCAAAAGTAAAATAGACTTCCACGTGAAAATACAACTTCTTCAACCGATTATTAGACTCTTAAAGTTTCGACAGAAACCTAATAACCATATACTTAAAAGGGTTATTCACAAGACCAAGACCTTATTTGTTCATTCTCGTGTAAAACTTTCTGAGAAAAAAATTTGCAAAATTGAACACCCACTCGACATAAAAAAAGGAATGAACAATCGACACTTTGCTTTCATTTTTATTGGAGTAATTGCTAACCATAGATTGAACATTTTACACAGTCTTAACAATTACGGTTTATCAAAACATCTTAAATTAACACATTTGTTCATATCCAAGTTAAACCACTCATTGACACCAGTTTCAACTTCTGATAACATGTTTACAAAATCGACTCAAATGTGTATAGATTATATTTACAAGCAAAACACCATAAACTTTTACAACAAATGAACAGCTCTTATTAAAGACTACTATTTTTCTTTAAAAAGATATTTATATAATTCTTTGTAAAAAAGACGTTACACGTGAAAATATGAAGTGCATCTTTGCCACATGGTTATTTCTTCTTCTCGCCTCGGTTTCATCGCAAGCTCAGTTCACTCAATACTTTTATCCCAATGGAAAAGTTTCGAGCGAAGGAACCATCAAAGATGGCAAGCCAGACGGATATTGGCGAACTTATTATGAAGACGGTGGCCTCAAGTCAGAAGGTTATCGCCTGAATTTTGAACTTGATTCTACTTGGAAATTTTATAGAAGTGACTCCACACTGGAGAGAGTAATCACTTATAGAAGCAATCTTAAAAACGGTCCTGAGCAGAATTACGATGCCAAAGGAAGATTGGCAGAAGAGTTTATTAATGTCAATAATATCAAGAATGGTGAGGCGAAGTATTTTTATGAAAGTGGCATTTTAAAAAAGACAATTCCTTTTTCCAATAACAAAGAAGAAGGAAGAGGTTTTGAATACGGCGAAGATGGCCGCGTCATCACCATAACCATGTACAGAAATGGGTTTATCTACGCAGAAGAAATAATCAATCGATACAATCCTCAGGGCAATAGAACTGGAATATGGAAAGACCTATATCCAATGGGAAGCATAAAAGAAGAAGGCAATTGGAGTAATGGAAAAAGGAATGGGGTTTTTAAATTTTTTGATAAGAATGGAAAGCTTATCAAAATGGAAAAGTACGATATGGGTGAGCTGGTCGTAGACTCTGATCAAAGCGCTATCATTGATATACGTAAAGAATTTTTTGAAGATGGATCTTTAAAAATGGAGGGTAGTTATTCTGGTGGAAAGAGAAATGGAACCTTCAGAGAATATGATCAAAGTGGAAAGCAGGTTTCGGCTTATATCTACGAAAATGATATCGTCACAGGAATAGGAATGATTGATTCAATTGGAAGGAGACAAGGCCCTTGGAAATTATTATTTTCTGATGGTAAGGTCAGAGCTGAAGGTCCTTACAAGGATGGTAAAAAAGATGGTAATTGGACTTTTTATTTTGCTTCTGGAAAGGTGGAACAAAAAGGTGTTTACAAAGAAGACTTACCAACTGGTGCGTGGAAATGGTTTCATGGAAATGGTTCCACGTGGAGAGAAGAGCTTTACAGAAAAGGAAAAGAAGATGGACACGCTGTTGAATACGATAGTTTAGGCAATGTCATTTGTGAAGGAGATTTTGTAGATGGTTTGAAAACTGGACCATGGAAGTGCCTCGTAAACAATCATACCGAAGAAGGAGAATACCTTGATGGTGAACTCAATGGTGAATGGATTTGGAAATATGCAAATGGCGAAAAAGCATTCCAAGGAGAATTTCAAAGTGGCGTTCCAGTTGGAAAACATAAGTACTGGTACGACAATGGAGTACCGAAAATGAGAGGCGGTTATGAGGGAGGAGAATTGAATGGAAAATGGGAATATTATCGCGAAGATGGAACCTTGGATTTAGAAATAGAGTATGAAGCAGGCCTGGCTGTCAGAATTAACGGACAGAAAATAAAATTGCCAGAACCAATAGACGAGTAACCACCCTATGAATTACCCGCAGTTTGCGGACATATTGAACCACCCCTATGATATCCTC
>CANGVZ010000002.1 GCA_947457285.1 Flavobacteriales bacterium
AAGATGTGCGCGGATTAAACCGTCTACACCAATTTGATAAAGTTGAAATCGTTCAACTTGCCCATCCTTCTAAAAGCTATGAGATTTTAGAGACGATGGTGGATCATGTAAAGGGCATTCTTCAAAAACTCGGACTACAATTCCGCATTGTGCGCCTCTGCGGAGGAGATATGGGCTTTACGTCTGCCATGACATACGATTTTGAAGTGTACTCAGCTGCCCAAGAACGCTGGCTCGAAGTGAGTTCTACATCAAATTTTGAAACGTTTCAGGCCAACCGTTTAAAGTGCCGCTTCAAAGGCGCCGACGGTAAAACTCAACTCGTTCATACCCTCAACGGCTCAGCACTCGCTTTACCTCGAATCTTGGCTGCGCTTTTGGAAAACCACCAAACTGCGGATGGTATTAAAATACCTGCGGCTCTGGTGCCCTATACCGGATTTGATTTTATTGGTAAAAATTAACCGATCTTCAATTTTTGCGAAAGGCCAAACCACCTACCTTAGCATTATGCGAAAGTCAATGATAAAACTCTCAATCGCCATGTCATGCATGGCGATTGTTTTGTTCTCATGTTCGAATCTGTCTGATCATTCTGCCGATGTGCCGAAAGTGGATTCTATGCTTGTAAAGCTCGATTCTTCCATTGCTACGATGAAAAATATCTTGCTCGAACCTCTCGATTCATATCAAGATACAGTACTCGCAAACACCGCATACATTCAGGAAAACTACAAAGGAACCATGAATGCGCTGCAAGCAGAAGCAATCAGTAAGTATCGCTACACAGTATCTTCATTTCCCCAAGCAAGTGAGCACCTCATGGATGCACTTTCGCAATGCCTCACCTCCAAAAATCAAATCACTGAATTGAAAAATGTCATCGTCAATAAAGCTACGAAAGACGCACTCGGCAACGACATTACTGATATGTACATCAATGAAGCTTTAAAGCAAGAAACGATCGACTGTGAAGCTTCCCTGCAAAGTGCCAAAGTATATTCGGAACTATATTTGAGAGCAATAAAAAACTACGACGATACTAAGCCATTTATAGATTCGTTGATACAAAATATTCAGTCCCGTAAATAATGATGCTAAGTCAACTTTTCATAGCTGCTGGTACTTCTCGCTCTATTCAGCTGTTTTCATTAAAGCAATTTCTCCTGCTACTTCCAATTCTTATTTGCAGTTTGCAATCCGTGGCTCAACAAGATATTGAATTGGCTGAATACTATTACGAGAACGGTCAATATGAACAGGCCCGACTTTATTACGATAAGGTTTACAAGACCAATAAGACCAATAAAGTTTATACGAATTATCTCAACACGCTTATTGCACTCAACGATTTTGAAGAAGCTGAGAAATTAGTAAAGAAGAAAATTAAAACTGAGAATGAAGACGGTTCTGCGTACGTTCAACTCGGCGACTTGTACAATAAATTTAATAAAAAAGATGAGGCGAAATCTCAGTTCGAGAAAGCCATTTCCTCCTTCACACCTACCCGCAACAATACGCTGCGACTAGCCGGAGAATTCACAAGAATCAACGAGCACACGTATGCTCTTAGAACATACGAAAAAGGAAAAAAGAACAACTCTGAAGGATATTCCTATTCATTTGAAATAGCAAATGTTTATGGCAATCTAGGGCGTTTTGATGAAATGATTGAAGCCCTACTCGACCTTATTCTTGAATCACCAAGTTATCTTCAAACCGTGCAAAACTCGCTTGAACGCAATCTTCAACTTCAAGAGAATTTTGAGAATCAAGAATTACTTAAGGGCAAGCTTTTGAAGCGAAATCAGAAGTATCCTGAAAATGTAGAATACAGTGAGATGCTCATTTGGCTCTTCATGCAGAAAAAAGAATTTGGTCTTGCCCTCACCCAAGTAATCGCACTTGACAAAAGGCTCAGTGAATCTGGATATCGTGTTTACACTCTCGCTGAATTAGCCGCAGGCAATAAAGAATATGGCACCGCCAAGAAGGCACTCGATTATTTGATCTCAAAAGGTCCAGCAACTGAATACTACTTTATGGCGCGCACAGAAAAGCTGCAAGTCATGAATCAAGAACTCAATGAAAGTCCTGCATTCAACAGACCAGCTTATGAGGCACTCGCAATCGAATATGAAACTACCATTTCAGAGCTGGGTAAGAAAATCGAAACTGCAACGATGCTCAAAGACCTGGCTCATATCTATGCTTTTTACATTGACAAATCAGATGCAGCGGTAGCGCTTTTGCGCGAGACACTCGAAATTCCCGGTTTATATGGCAAGGTGCAAGCTTCCGTAAAGTTAGAACTCGCCGATGTTCTCGTTTTCAGAAATGAAATCTGGGATGCGTCGTTGCTTTATTCCCAGGTTGAACTCGACTTCAAAGAAGACCCACTTGGTGCCGAGGCACGCTATCGCAATGCCCGTATCTCCTATTTTACCGGTGACTTTGAGTGGGCGCAAGGACAGCTCGACGCTCTCAAGGCAAGCACTACCAAACTCATTAGCAACGACGCGATTGACTTGTCACTGGTCATTACCGATAACTTTAATATGGATACCATCACTGCACCGATGGAAATGTATGCGCGTGCTGATCTCCTTTTTTATCAAAATAAATTTGATCAGGTAAGTCTAACTCTGGACAGTATCTCGAATGAATATCCAACGCATAGCTTAACAGATGAAATTCTGATGATGCGCGCTAAAATGGCTAAACGACTTGGAGATATTCCCACTGCTATTCATTTTTTCAGCAAAGTAACTGAGTTTCACTTTAAAGATATCACCGCGGATAATGCGCTTTTCGAATTAGCAGAAATCCATGAGAAGATTCTCATGGACTCCGCTAAAGCGATGACCTATTACGAAAAACTAATAACTGACTATCCGGGAAGTTTATTTGTTGTCGAAGCTAGAAAGCGCTTCCGTGCATTGCGTGGAGATCAAATCGAATGATCGTTCGGTTTTTTATTCTAATTTATTTCAATATTCCCGAAGCTCACATTTACTTTGATGATGGCATCACCACTACCAAATGTACCACTGATTCGTTGATCAAACATGCCTTCATTCTTGTCTCTGTCCTTCAACGTGGTGTTGACGTCGATATCACCGTATGATACGTAAGCCTCTAGACGACCACCAGCACCATCAACAAAAGTCATATCGACATTTCCATAATCACAGCTTACATCAAGCTTTGAACAACCTTTAGCAATTTTCTGAATCTTGGTGTTCCCAAAATCATTCTGAATATTTGAATTACCATTCACGTATTCCACTTTTACATTTCCATATTCTGAAATGATCTTTCCACCTCCAAAATATGCTACATAGGTGTTTCCAAAATCTACTTCAATATCATTTGAAGAATGCTTGAGGTCTGCGGCGACTAAATTGCCATAGTCTAATTTCAAGTCCAACATACCCGCAATAGATGAAATGTTTAAATTTCCAAAATCCACATTGCCGTTTACTCCACCAGACTTTGGCATCTTGATTTCAACAGTGATATCATAGCTTTCATTGCCCCATTTTCTACTGTTATTTGAACCTGGGTTGATAATTAGTTCAGGTGTGCTTTGGCTTTCATTTATTTTTACAGAGTTGAAAATCTCCTCTGCTCTCGATTCCGAGCGCACATCGGCATTCACCTTCACCAAAATATAAACCTCTTCATTGTCCCAAGTGGTAATGGTGGTGCTAGCAAATGAAGTGTTGAGCTTCATCGTTACGTTGTTGTTCACCTTGAACTTTCGCGAAATCTCCTTGTAATACTCGGACGACCGCGCACTGATACTAAAAAAAACAGGTATTAATGCTGCAAGGAGTAAATTAAGTTGCGGAACTTTCATTGGTGTTATTATTAGATTGATTCTTTAATTCTATGTACGACTTCAGCTGATGGATGATTTGTAACCGGTATTGAAAATTCTCCATCATACCTCTTATTATATTTTCATTCTGTACATTCATTTGATATAGCGTATCAAGGCGATGATACTCGTTTTCGAGTTCTTGAAGTTTTGTCAAAAACTCCGTCACCTTCTCGTCCTTAAACTCGAGTGATTTTGTGTCCAGGATGTTGTTTGCCTGAAAATATTCCTTGGCCTTTTTAACCTCCTGTGGATAATCCACTTTTGCTAATTGCTCGTCGCTAGCGTTTTTCAAGGTAAAAAAGTACACTCCAATTGCGACAACGACAGCTGCGGCAGCTCCCACTAAAGCGGTCACTCTAAAATTGAAGGTGATCACTTTAGACTTCTTGCCTTCGCGCAGACGCTGTTCAAATCGATCTTCATGACCTTCTGCGATAGGAGCCTCACTCGCGATTTGCTCCAATGCCTTTAAGATGTCTTCTTCTCTATTCATTTTTCTACACCTATTTCTTTTCTCAATTTTGTTAATGCTCTGCTATACTGGCTTCTACTTGTAGATGCGCCAATGCCGAGCTGATCTCCAATTTCCTGATGACTCATTTTCTCCATAATGTGAAGTTGAATGATCATCTGATACCCTTGAGGCAATTTACCAATATGCTTGGCCAATTGTTCCGTTGGAATATCATAGCGTTCGTCTTTCTCTTCTACCTGGTCCTTGATATTTTCATTGAACTCAGGAAAGAGAATGGTAAAATTCTTCTTTCTTCTCACCCGTGAAATGGCTTCTCTCACACAAATCATTTTTTGCCATGCCACGTATTTCTCGGGGGCTGTCAAATCTGCCAACTTGTTAAACCCCTTGATATAAGCCTCCTGCATCACGTCTTCTGCATCCTCCCGATTGCGCATAATCAAGTAGACAGATGGATAGATAATTCTCCATGACTGGCGGTACGCCTCGGATTGAGCGTGGCGGTCGCCGCTTTTGCAACGTTGAACTATTTCTGCCCAGTTGGTCTGCACTAATCGGTTGGTTTGATAGTATGACGCCAAAGATTATAAAACGCTGCACAAGATTCTAGAAAAAACAAAAAGGGCGCTTAAAAAGCGCCCTTTTCTTTATCAGGAATAAATCAAATCAACCGCTACACATTTCGCATCCATCAGGATTGTCGAGCGAACACGCTATCGTCGCCTGTTGCTTTGCGATCTCCTCGGCTGTCATGCCTGCTTGTGCCGACATCATCACCGGAGACTGAACTTCGAATTGTGGTGTTGCCACTGGAGCCGCAGCTGGAGTTGACTCCGCTGGGATTGTTCCTCCTTGGTACTTCTTGTCTACTGTGAACTTGATAGCGTCAGTAGCAGCCTTGGTGCGGAGATAATACATACCTGTCTTCAAACCTTTCTCCCATGCATAGAAGTGCATTGAAGTAAGTTTTCCAAAGTTTGGATTCTCCATGAATACGTTCAATGACTGACTTTGACAGATGTATGCACCTCTGTCGGCAGACATTTCAATGATTGCTTTCTGTGACAATTCCCAAGCTGTTTTGTAGAGGGCTTTCAAATTGTCTGGAATCTCGGCAATGTTTTGAACGGATCCGTTCGCTGCTATCAACTTGTTTTTCAAATCCTCATTCCACAATCCTAAACTCACAAGATCTTTAAGCAAATGCTTATTCACGATAATGTATTCACCCGCCAGCACGCGTCTTGTATAGATGTTACTGGTATAGGGCTCAAAACACTCGTTATTTCCAAGAATCTGCGCAGTTGAGGCCGTAGGCATTGGAGCCAACAACAACGAGTTGCGCATACCATGGATTTTAATTTCTTCTTTTAAAACATCCCATTCCCAACGGTTTGTTGGCTTCACTTCCCACATGTCGAATTGAAGAATGCCATGTGATGCAGGTGAACCAGGGAAAGTTTCATACGCACCATCCTTGATCGCTAAATCTTTGGATGCTGTGCATGCTGCGTAATAAATCGTTTCAAAAATTTCTTTGTTCAACTGCTTCGCCTCTGCACTATCAAATGGATAGCGCATCATGATGAAGGCGTCGGCCAAACCTTGAACACCTATACCAATTGGGCGGTGACGCATGTTCGACTTACGCGTCTCAGGCACTGGATAATAGTTGCCATCGATAATCACGTTGAGGTTTACAGTCAACTGATACGCTACTTCGAAGAGTCTGTTGTGATCAAACTGACCGTCTTTCACAAACTTTGGAAGTGCAATAGAACCGAGATTACATACAGCAATCTCATCTGGAGCGGTGTACTCCATGATCTCTGTACATAGGTTAGAACTCTTGATTGTTCCGAGGTTCTTTTGGTTGCTCTTATTGTTGGCAGCATCCTTATAAAGCATATAAGGTGTGCCTGTCTCGATTTGCGACTCCAAAATTTTGAACCACAAATCCTGAGCTTTTACTGTCTGACGGCCTTTGCCTTCTTGCTCATACTTGGTATAGAGTTTTTCGAACTCTTCGCCATAGCAATCAGCTAGACCTGGACATTCGTTTGGACACATAAGCGTCCACATGCCGTCGTCTTTTACGCGTTGCATGAACAAGTCTGGAATCCATAGAGCGTAGAACAAGTCGCGAGCGCGCGCTTCTTCTTTACCATGATTTTTTCTCAAATCCAAAAACTCATACACATCAGCGTGCCATGGTTCGAGATAGATTGCAAAAGAACCTTTTCTCTTTCCACCACCTTGATCTACATAGCGTGCTGTATCGTTGAATACCTTGAGCATTGGAACGATACCATTGCTGGTACCGTTGGTGCCCTTGATATATGAACCTTTTGCACGCACGTTGTGAATGCTCAATCCAATACCACCGGCGCTTTGTGAAATCAAAGCTGTTTGCTTAAGCGTATTATAGATACCCTCGATGCTATCTGATTGCATCTGCAATAAGAAGCATGAGCTCATTTGTGGCTTAGGTGTACCCGCATTGAAGAGCGTTGGTGTGGCATGTGTAAACCAGCCTTCGCTCATCATGTTGTAAGTCTTCACAGCCTCTTCAAGGTTGTTTTTGTGGATACCCACAGCCACGCGCATGAATAGGTGCTGAGGACGCTCGGCTACTTTTCCGTGAAGTTTCAAAAGGTAAGAACGCTCCAAAGTTTTGAAACCGAAGTAGTCGAAGCTAAAATCTCTATCATAGATGATGGTGCTATCTAGGAGCGGAGCATTTTCCTGCACCACTTTATAAACATCATCAGCGATGAGACCAGCGCTTTGACTTGTTTTTGGATCTACGTATGTATAAAGATCGTGAATCGTCTGACTAAAAGACTTCTTCGTGTTCTTATGTAGGTTACTCACTGCGATGCGCGACGCAAGGAGCGCGTAATCAGGGTGAGCCGTTGCATTCGTTGCAGCGATCTCTGCAGCGAGGTTATCGAGCTCGCTTGTGGTTACTCCATCGTAAACGCCTTCGATTACCTTCATGGCAATCTTTACTGGATCTACAATCGGATTAAGACCATAACACATTTTGGTCACACGTGCTGTGATCTTATCGAATTTGACACTTTCCTTGTGTCCGTCGCGTTTGATAACGTACATAAAACGATCCTCCGTGAATCTATTAGGTGGTTTTTGGGGAAAGTTAATCTTCTCGTATCTTATCCCTTTTCAGATACAAGGTTTTGGTTAAGCCAAACCTCCCACCTCCAACGTTGGTTGGTGTGAAAAATTTGAGGTATAAAATGTTGTTTAGGTACCGCGTGTGCTAAGGTTATCACAAACACGCCGCGGCGTAGTATAGTATTCCTTTCTGGTTAGAAGTCTTCGTCTAACTTAAAGGATTGTTTGCTCTTTTCCGCCATCACCCCTGCCTTCTGGTAATCACCCACTCTCTTTTCAAAGAAATTGGTCTTACCTTGAAGTGAAATCATTTCCATGAAATCAAAAGGATTCGACTTGTTGTATATCTTTTCGTTACCCAACTCCACCAAAAGGCGGTCTGCAACGTACTCGATATATTGAGCCATCAAGTCGCTGTTCATTCCAATCAATTTTACTGGAAGCGCATCGATGATGAATTCTTTTTCAATCTCCACAGCATTCATGATGATCTCACGAATACGCTCTTTTGGAAGCTTATTCACGATGTGAGAATTATATAGCAAGCATGCGAAGTCGCAGTGCAAGCCTTCATCACGGCTGATCAACTCATTGCTGAAGCTCAAGCCTGGCATCAAACCACGCTTCTTCAACCAGAAAATACTGCAGAAGCTGCCACTGAAGAAGATACCTTCTACCGCCGCGAATGCAACCAAACGCTCAGCAAAAGAACCGTTCTTGATCCAACGCAATGCCCACTCAGCCTTCTTCCCTACGCAATCCAACGTCTCAATAGCTTTGAACAAATGTGCCTTTTCCGCAGTGTCCTTAATATATGTATCAATCAACAATGAGTAGGTCTCACTGTGAATGTTTTCCATCATAATCTGGAAGCCATAGAAAAACTTAGCCTCCGTGTATTGAACCTCTCTAACGAAGTTCTCAGCCAAATTCTCGTTCACAATTCCATCGCTGGCTGCAAAAAACGCGAGAACGTGCTTCACAAAGTGACGCTCGTCGTCGTTGAGCTTTGTATTCCAATCCACCAAATCAGCCTCGAGGTCAATCTCCTCCGCAGTCCAAAAATTAGCTTCCGATTTCTTATAGTATTGCCAAATATCATGGTGAGCAATCGGGAATAGAACGAATCTATCTGGATTGTCTTTTAAAATCGGCTCCTCTACCACGCCTTGGGTGTTTCTTTGGAGAGTATCAACTGTTGGTGTTTCAAATATGTTGCTCATATCGCTTTCTCGCCTCGCGGCCTTCTTTAAACTTTTAGTAAACTGTAGTACTTTGCAGGAGAACTTTGTTTTCTATCTAAATTCCCTTATTTTTCAAGGGGTTTAGAAATAAAGTTTCATGTCCTCAAAGGTTTGCAAAATCTATTCATCAGTCAACCTAAAACGATTAACAAGACTTCATAGTTTTTAACATGACAGAGGCCAAAATGAAGCTAAGCCCCATTCGTCGCGCCTTTCAAAAAATCATGACAGGATGACCTCACCCCCAATCGCCAAATTGACCGAAAAAGATGGCACGCTTATTTCCCGCTCGACTATTCACAATCAACATGTTAACTTCATTCTCCCTTTAATGTCAATCTTGTAGAAAAATTGTGCATAATCCTCTGGGAAGATTTCTATCTGTTTTCACTTTTTCGCACTACACGCGCGCGTTCTTTTATTTATAGCCATATTGTCACTTTTCTCCTCTTGGCATCATTTTCTACAACCGTCTGACCTAAATTTGCAATTCTTACTAAAGAAGATTCTACCGCTATGATCGGAGCTATAAATAAAATACTGAAAAAGTTTGTCGGCGACAAAGCTGAAACTGATTTAAAAGAAATCCAGCCTTTTATCAAGGCAATTCACGCTGTTTCGGCGACCCTTACCAATGCCAGCCCAGATGAGTTGAGAGAACGCTCCGCTTCTATCAGAAAGCGCATTAAAGATGGCATTGCTCCACTTGAACAGGAGGTTCAAAAACTGAAAGAACAAGCTGAAAATCTACCCAGCAATGACCTCGAACAGAAAGAGGCCATATTCGCGCGCGTAGACGCTCTCTTGAAGGATATCGATACAGAAATTGAAAACCTTCTAGAGCAAATGCTACCTGAAGCTTTCGCTGTATTAAAAGAAACAGCGAAACGCCTCAAAGACAATCCTGAAATTACTCTCAAAGCTACCGACTTCGATCGTGCACTCGCCGCAAAGGGCAAGGACTACGTTTCGATAAACGGCGATACCACCATTTGGAAAAACAATTGGATGGCCGCTGGCAACCGCGTGACTTGGGATATGGTGCATTACGATGTGCAGCTCATTGGTGGTACTGCGATCCACAAAGGAAAAGTGGCGGAGATGGCAACAGGTGAAGGTAAAACACTCGTGGCTACTCTTGCTGTATTCCTCAATGCACTAGCGGGCAAAGGAGTGCACGTGGTGACCGTCAACGACTACCTCTCTCGCCGTGACTCCGAATGGATGGGACCACTCTACGAATTCCATGGACTCAGTGTTGATTGTATCGATAAACACCAACCCAATAGCCCTGGAAGAAAGGCCGCTTATCAAGCAGACATCACTTTCGGAACTAATAATGAATTCGGCTTCGATTATCTCCGTGATAACATGGCATCAGATGCCGATATGCTCGTTCAACGCAAACATCACTTCGCTATCGTCGATGAGGTTGACTCCGTGTTGATCGATGAAGCGAGAACCCCGCTTATCATTAGCGGCCCTACTCCTAAAGGAGATCAACAAGAATTCGATAATTTAAAGCCTAAAGTTCAACTTCTCATCAATGCCCAAAAACAGGCCGTGACGGAGTTTTTAACCTTAGCTAAAAAGAAACTTCAACCTGAAACAGGTGAGCCTTCGAAAGAAGATATCACCGAAGGTGGTTTGGCGTTGTTCCGCGCATACCGCGGTATGCCGAAGAATAAGGCGCTCATCAAATTCCTCAGCGAAGAGGGAATGAAGCAACAATTGCTCAAAACTGAAGCTTATTATCTTCAAGATAAAGAAAGAGAAATGCACAAAGCTGATGCAGAACTCTTCTTTGTTATTGATGAAAAAAATAATCAAGTTGAACTCACTGAAAAAGGTATTGGCCTCATAACAAAAAATATGGAAGACGAGCGCTTCTTTGTGATGCCAGACCTCGGAACAGAAATCGCAGAAATAGAAGCAAAGGATATTTCCAATGATGAAAAAGCCAAGCAGCTCGAAGAATTGCAGCGCGACTACAGCGTAAAAAGCGAACGCATTCATACCATCAATCAACTTTTGAAAGCATACACGATTTTTGAAAAAGATGTCGAGTATGTGGTGATGAATAATAAGGTGATGATCGTCGACGAGCAAACCGGTCGTATCATGGAAGGCCGAAGATTCAGCGATGGCTTACACCAAGCGATTGAAGCGAAAGAAAATGTGAAGGTGGAGGCAGCGACACAGACCTACGCCACCATTACCCTTCAAAACTATTTCCGCATGTATCACAAGCTTGCGGGTATGACCGGTACTGCGGAAACAGAGGCCGGTGAGTTGTGGAGCATCTACAAACTTGATGTGATGGTGATTCCTACCAATCGCCCGATTCAGCGTCGCGACCACGACGACAAAGTCTACAAAACAAAAAGAGAAAAATACAATGCTGTTATCGAGGAAATCGAACAGCTTAAAAATGCAGGACGCCCAGTACTAGTAGGTACCACTACTGTTGAGGTGAGTGAATTGCTGAGTAAAATGCTCCGACTTCGCGGCGTAGAGCACCAGGTTTTGAATGCCAAACTGCACCAGATGGAAGCAGAAATCGTAGCAAACGCTGGACGCGCTGGAACTGTTACCATCGCCACAAACATGGCCGGTCGCGGAACCGATATCAAACTCGGCGAAGGCGTGAAAGATGCAGGCGGTCTTGCAATCATAGGCACCGAACGCCACGATTCACGCCGTGTTGACAGACAGCTGAGAGGCCGTGCTGGTCGTCAAGGCGATCCCGGTTCTTCTCAATTTTACGTGTCACTCGAAGATGACTTGATGCGTCTTTTTGGTAGCGACCGTATCGCCAAAATGATGGATAGATTGGGAATCAAAGAAGGTGAAGTCATTCAAGCTGGAATGATTACCTCTTCTATCGAACGCGCACAAAAGAAAGTAGAAGAAAACAACTTCGGTATTCGTAAAAGACTATTGGAATACGACGATGTGATGAACTCACAGCGTGAAGTGATTTACAAACGAAGAAGACACGCCCTTTACGGAGAAAGACTCAAGCTTGACATTGACAACATGTATTTCGACATGTCTGCAAATCTTGTTGCGTCATTCCATCCTTCAAAAGACTATCAAGGATTCAATCTGAACATGGTGAGATTCTTTGGTATTCCAGCACCAGTAAGTGAAGAAGATTTCTTGAAAAAGAAAGAAGACGACATTGCAATGGTAGTCTATAATGCAGTGGATCAACAATACAAGCATCGCGTTGCTGAACTTGCAGGAGAGGCATTCCCAGTAATCCGACAAGTGTTTGAAAACAATGCTCAAGGGTTCCAAAGTATAGCCATTCCATTCACTGATGGAAGAAAGAGCATTCAGTTGGCGGTAAACCTCGAAAAAGCTTACAAATCTGAAGGTAGAGAAATCATTGACGCGCTTGAAAAAGGCATCACACTCGCCATCATTGACCAAAACTGGAAAGAGCATTTGCGCAATATGGATGACTTGAGAAGCAATGTTCAATTTGCATCTCACGAACAAAAAGATCCACTATTGATCTACAAATTAGAAAGCTATAATCTCTTCAAGGATATGGTGTCTAAGACCAATGCGGAGATTGCCAATTTCTTACTCACGGCGCAATTGCCTAAGGGCAATCAAGAAGTGCGTCAGGCACCGGTACAGCGCCAAGAACAAGCACGCGTTCAAACCAATAAACCTGAAACACAAAATTTGAATGAGCGCATCAACACTATGGCTAGACAACAAGCCGGAGGCATGGCTCCTGATTCTCAACCAGTGAAAACGGAACCAATCAAAGCTGAGGTGAAAATCGGACGCAATGACCCATGCCCATGTGGTTCTGGTAAAAAATACAAGAACTGCCACGGTGCATAATTGAACAAATAGTTTATTGATTAATAGAAAATGGATGGGTCTAACCCATCCATTTTTCATATAGCCCCTCCAGCTCAGACTTCGCTTGCGCGTAGGCACTCAGAACTTTTTCAGAATGAGCGGTGTTAGAATAATCCAAACTCGCTACCTCTTCTTCCAGCTTCTTCAGCTCCTCTTCTTTCTTACTTATCTCCTGTTCCAGCTTTTGCTGTTGATTTTGTAGCTTCTTTTGTTGCTTCTCCAATTCTTTTTGCTGTTCACGAGTCATTTCAGGAACCGATTGTTCATTCGGTTTTGCTTTTAACTCTTCTTGAACTGCTTTTTTCTCCACCTTCGCTCTCTCAAATGCAGCAATACTTTCAGCCTTTTTCTCTTTTAAGAAATCTAATACATCGCCTTGCCAAATTTTCAAACGATCGGGTTTGATTTCATAAACAATATTCGTTAGACCATTCAAAAAATCACGGTCGTGAGACACGACCAACATAGTTCCATCAAATCGTTGCAAAGCCTGTTTCAATACCTCTTTCGATGCGAGGTCCAAGTGGTTGGTAGGTTCATCGAGTACTAAAAAATTGTATGGCTGAAGCAAGAGCTTGCAAAAAGCCAATCGCGCCTTTTCACCTCCACTCAATACCTTCACTTTTTTGTCTACATCATCACCACTGAAGAGAAACGAGCCGAGTAGTGAACGTACGTTCTTTCGAATATCACCTACTGCTTCGTCATCTATAGTTTCAAAAACTGTTTTATTACCATCAAGAGTGTCACTTTGATTTTGGGCGTAATAGCCCACATTCACTGAATAGCCAGGTGTGATCTCACCTTCATGCTTTTCCGTTTTCATGATCATTCTTATAAGCGTAGATTTTCCTACACCGTTTTTACCGACTAATGCAATTTTTTCTCCGCGATTAATCATGATATCCAAGTTGGAGAAAAGTCTATTTTCTCCATACGCTTTACCGAGACCTTTTCCTTCTAAAATTACTTTTCCAGAGTGCGGTGCTGGTGGAAATGATACGCGAATTCGAGTTCCATCTAAATCGTCTACCTCAACTTTCTCAAGCTTATCCAGTTTTCGAATGAGGGTTTGTGCAAAGGCGGCCTTATCCTTTTTAGCCCTGAATTTATCAATTAGTTTTTGTGTATCCTCAATGTACTTCTGCTGGTTTTTTGCCGCCTGTTCTTGACGCTCTATTTCTTCTTCGCGCTGAACGATGTATTTACTGTAAGAAAAACGATAGTCGTAAATCTTCGCTTTTGAAATCTCAATAGTGCGTGTGGTGACATTATCGAGGAATGTTCTATCGTGAGAGATAAGAACGATTGCACCTGGATAATCAATAAGGAATTCCTCGAGCCATTCGATACTTTCAATATCGAGGTGGTTGGTAGGCTCGTCGAGCAACAATAGATCTGGATTCTGAAGAAGGATTTTTCCCAGCTCCACGCGCATTTTCCAACCTCCGCTAAACTCGTGCATTTTGCGGTTCATATCCTCTGAACGAAATCCCAGACCTTTTAAGACCTTTTCAATGCGTTCTTCAAGGTTTCCACTACCAAGCAGCTCTAAACGGTGAGCAACGCCCTCCAATTCCTCCAATTTGTTGGCATAATCATCGGAGGTATAGTCATGGTGATCTGTGATGGCCAGTGTCAATTCTTCCAGTCTTTCGCTCAGCATTTGAACTTCCGCAAAAGCTGTTCTTGCCTCTTCATAGACGGTAGCATCCTCACGGTGATTCATTTCTTGTGGCAAGTAGCCGACAGTGCTCCCTTTGGCAAAGGCTACACTTCCCTCTGTGGGCTTTTGAATTCCCGCTAGGGTTTTGAGCAGGGTTGACTTACCGGCACCATTCTTTCCGACCAATCCAATGCGCTCACGCGGGCCAATAAAAAAACCGATCTTAGAGAATAACTCTCTCGATCCAAAGTGAATACTCAAATTTCCGACTGTAACCATATCTTCTTTAAAAAGGGGTGCAAAGGTAGTGAAGACTTTTTGCCTGAATAAGGGCAAAAAAAAGCCCCGACTGATGTCGGGGCTCTTTTTATCTATTTCTTAATAATGCCATAAATCATGTTCCATGATGAAGAGGTCATTCTTGATTCTCTCACTTTCCAACAATGCATCGATTCCGCGCGCATATTCTGCAATCTGACGGTTGAATACGTTGTCTTCTTTGATAATGTATCCAGTAAACATTCTCTTCTGGAATAGATCGTCGAATGTCATGCGTTGTGCTTCGTTGTGAGAGTTGTACACCTCATTGTTAGCAAACACATAACGACATTCTGGGAAATACAACCAGAATAAGTCTTTTTTACCTTTTACTTCTCCTTGGTCATTTTTGAGAAGAACTACAGGAGCGATGCCGAGAATTCTCACATAGCGCTCTGAGCGTTGCTTATCAAATACCCAAACCTCTTTGATCTTGTAGGCTACCACATCACCAGAACCAATAGGCTCAACGTTTTCTACGGGTTCCTTTTCACCAGTCTCCAAGTTTTCGCGATAGCGAATCACCACAGGATTCAAAAGAGAGTCAACTTCAGTACTGCTCATCGGATAGCGGAATTCGTCGTCCTCTTGAGTTGGTCCGAGTGAGTAAGCCGTCAAAGAGAAATCTTCGAGGATACCTTTTCTCATCACGTCGAAAAGACTCTTTCTATTGTTGATCTCTTCCAATGGCAAGTACAGGGCTTGATTCATCTTTTGTTTAAGATCAATCACTTCCCAAATTCTTCTTTCCCACATCACGTCAGCTTGACGGAGGTGCGGATAGGGAATTACCTTTCTCGTGGGGTTATGTTCAGGAACATAAGCACCGTCGAGTACTGTTTGAGTGCCTGCACCTTGAGCTGAACTCATTACTGAGATCAACATCATCGGAAGGGCAGCAATGAATAGAATCGATTTTTTCATGACTATTCCTTTTATATTATACAATCTTCAAAGAGATTGGAGCTAGCTTTCTGGTTTGACCGTCTGGCATATCTACCATGATATCTTCGATGAAAATTTTCTCTCCTACTTTCGCCTTTTTGATAGCCTCGCTGCCAGCCTCAGATATTCTGTTGCTAGAAGATGGATATTCTTTCAAGTTACCTGCACCGCTCACGATTGTAAGCTTGAAGCTCTTAACTACAACTTTTACGTTAAAGTCAAAATTCTCCATATTAGCTGCAACACCGCTAGCTACGCTTGCATCCCCACGCGCGATTGTACCGTCTGTTGGCTTTTTACCACCGAAGGAAGGAATCGGATCTGGTATACGCTTTACTCGGAATTCTTTTGTTCCAATGCTCTTTTTCTCCCCGTTGATGGTTGCAGAAACAGAAATTGTTGCTTTTTGATCAGCACCAGGGCGAACGTTCCAAGTACCCTTCTCTCCTTTAGCGAATGTTTGACATCCTGCGCATGATGCTTCAACGCTGCTTTGTGGCACACCTGGTACAGAGATTTCAACTGGGTTGTCCAATCCACGGTAGAATACGTTCATTTGAACTGGAGATACTACCAATGCTGGCTCACCAACGAATACTGGAGGAACGATGAAAGGAATGTATTCCTCTTTACCGTCTTTCATGTAAGCAATTTGGCCTCTATAGGAGTGTTCACCCAGTGACATACCGCCAGTGTTAGCTTTGAAGATACACTTACCGTCAGAATTCGATTCAATTGCAGACTTTCCACTTACGTCAAAAACAGCTGGAGTAGATGTTGGAGATGCTTCTCCACCCATATACACTTTTGTTTTGCTTGTTTTGTTGAAGGCCGCAAGGTAGATTTCAACTTCGAATTCGCCACCGCGCAATACGTAAGATTGCTTTGGTACAACCGCAACCGTAACGTCAGTGAATTTCAAGTCACTTGCGTTGATACCAGCAGCTAATGCAGCCACCACGTTATTCTTTGCGTTCATAACGTCTGTCTGAATCTTCGAGAAATTCGCCAATACCGCAACCAAAGGCATGTGGTAGAAGTTGTTTACTTCCCACTCTTCTTCTACTCCATCGTGGTCTACTCCTTTCGGGAAGTCAAAAGCTCCAGTGATTGCAGCCTTTACGTCTTCCGGTAGTGTCCATGACTTGCCAGATGAATCCGCCTTTGTAACGCTAAGATTAAGAAGTCTGTCGCGATATTCAGTAAGTTTCTTCCTTAGCTCTGCTGCGGAGAAAGCATCCTGTCTTGGGTTTGCTGGATCGCTACCAATCAACATTGATGTTTGGTCCTGGCTATCAGGTGTTTTTACCAACTGATCACCTTCAGCGTTTTTGTAGTCTGGATAAATTGCTTTACCTTCCACTATAAACTCCTCAAAACCCTCACCTGTCTCATTTCTTTTCACGGCACATGCCATTGAGCGAGCTTTGATCTCTTCAATGTATTTTACCATGTCATCAGTCCATTGGCTAACTTGTGCCGCAGCCTGTTGAAATGGAACAGCTTTAGCACCTTCTTTCGATTGGTTAATCGACTCTATGGTTGCTGCAGCCTTGTTTTCGAGGATTTCATTGGTTTTACCCAAACCTTTATTGATTTGGATAAACGCATTCAATACATCTTTTGAAATATTCATTGCGAGAAGAGCGGTGAGTACCAAGTACATCATACCGATCATCTTCTGTCTGGGGGTTTCTTTACCGCCTGCCATTGTTTTCTTCTTTTTTTATAAGGTTAATCGTTGTTTAAGAGGCTACAGAATAGCACATTTAACATTGATTATTGGCGGGCAGTACCCATTGCGTTAAGCATATTGCTGTACACAGTATTGAGCGCCTTCAAGTTAGTAGCAAGCTCAGCAATATTCTCTTTGTAAATCTTCGTATCTTCTACTGAATCAGCGAGATTTTTAACCAAAGATGTCATATCACCAAACATTACACGAGACTTTTCAAGCTCGGTCAACTGTAATTCGTACATATTGTTAAGAGCTGAGAGGTTCTCAGTCATCTTTTGCAAGTGCTGGCCAGCTGCCTTACCCTCTTCTGCATGAGAAGTCAATCCGGTAAGGGTTTCAGAAGCTGCTGCATAAGTGTCTGACAACGCAGAAACTTTTGAAGAAGCCGTTCTCAAACTTGTAGCATACTCTGTTGATGCAGCTGCTGCTTCGGTAGAATCAGCCATTTGACGAGCATTTGAACTAAAGGTTCTCATGCCATCGCCCAAACTAGCGATCAATTCAGGTTCAATTTTGGCTTCTGCGAGCATATTATCCAACTGTGCAGTAAGGCTTCCAGTTGCCCCACCACCAGAGATGTTCGCGCGCTTTCCTTTGTTTTCTTCTTTCATCAACTTCTTTTGCTCATCCGGCATTGCGAGTTCAGGGTACACGAGTGACCAATCTGGCTCTTCGTGTAGTGGTTCGAATGCTGAGAAGAAGAAGATCACGGCCTCAGTTGACAATCCAAGTACTAGGAAGGCAGATGCGCCAGGCCAGTGTTGGATTTTAAACATTGCTCCGATAATTACAACGGCTGCTCCAATACCGTAGAGCTTTGCCATAAACTTTTTCCAGGCTTTACTTCCAGGTTTCATTTTTTTCTTGCTTGTTGGTTATTTATTGGTTTTAATTGTGAGGCCTTATTCAGGTTCATTGAAATCTTCAGGCGCTACGTTCTTACCGCGTCCGAGATAGCTCATTACGCATCTAAATCCAATGTAAGATTTAGCTGTGTCTTGATATTCGTAACTGCGAGTACCAGTCTGGATAAAATATCCAATGTCCTTCCAGCTTCCTCCGCGAATTACTTTACGCTTCATTGCGGGCGGATCTTCAGCTGTTGCACGGTAGTCATATTCAGATGACATATCGTGTGTAAACTCATATACCGATGGATCGAATGCTGTGTTGGTCCACTCAGCCACGTTTCCAGCCATGTTGTATAGACCATAGTTATTTGCACTGTATGATGCAATCGGCACCGTATGACATCCATTATCTTCTACATAGTCTCCGCGCATTGGCTTGAAGTTCGCCAGCGGACATCCGAGGTTGTTACGGATATAAGGACCTCCCCATGGGTATGGAGCAAGTTCCAATCCACCGCGTGATGCATATTCCCACTCGGCTTCGCTTGGAAGACGGAAGCGCTGCACAAATGTCTCACCCACTTTCATCTTGTAGTCGTTCATAATCTGAGTTCTCCAAGCATTGAATGCTTGACACTGACCCCAAGTAACACCTACTACAGGATAATCATCGTAAGCTGGATGCCAGAAGTATGTCTCCGTAAGAGGTTCGTTGAATCCATAAGTAAAGTCATGAACCCATACGAGCGTATCTGGATAGACATTGATAACTTCTTTAATCACGAATTGTGAACGATCGCTGTGACCGCGAACAGAGTGCAATTGATTAAGCTGGTTTACTTCGCCATATTCCTCATCCTTACCAGCCTTATTAGCAGCGCTCTTTAAGTCAATCCACCAATAAGTGTATTGAAGTTTGCGCGTATCAACTTCTGTTTTGTTGTAAAAACGATCTTGACCTTGGAGATAGAAGGCGTTGTAAATCAATTCATACACCTCTTCATTCTCCATATCGATAGGCTCTTCCCAATTGAGCAAATAGCCCTTATCGATAAGGCCTTCCAATTCGCGGCCTGTGTTCTCGTCTTCAGTAATTGCGAAACCTTCGATCTCGTTTTGAGCGAGAAGGTCTCTCATTAATGAGTCGCGAACGTAGTACACAAACTGACGGTACTCGTTATTAGAAATTTCGTGCTGGTCGATATAAAACGCCGGCAACGTGATGGTTTTGGAACGGGCATCTAGGGCGTAAGGAACGTCCTGGTCGCTTGGTCCCATGGTGAACGAGCCGAAATGAATGTAATTCATCCCGTATGGGTTTACCTGCACCCACTCCTCGCGAGGATATACTCCAACGAGTTCTCCTCGTGGTCCAGAGTAACAACTAGCAAGGGCTACTACAACGATTAAATAAAACAACGATTTTTTCATGATTTCCCTTTTTTAGTAACTAAACAACACATTAGTGGGTTTTTACTAAAACTTTTAACTTCTAAAGGCAGGTTCCTATTCTTTACGTGTCTATAACTATTTAGGTTACGTTTTATTTTACAGGAAGCGTGGGTTGTTGTGACGCGAACGAATCGGCGTTGTTTCGAAGTTGAAACAATAAGTCACAAATACCTCATGCGAACCTGAAGAATAATTCCTGAGTTCAGAAGTTGTAATATCGTATGAATATCCTAGTCTCAAACATTGGTTTAATGTGGTGCGTCCGCCATTAGAAGCCTTGGGAGCAAAACAATACTCCATACCAGCCATTGGGCTGATAGCATCTCCTGGACGGAAAGTGATACCACCGAAAATCAAATTGCTATAAAGAACGTTTGCATTCAAATCAAACGCAGGCGGCGCTGCAAGATCCGACTTCACTAATGCATTTGTTCTTACGGTGATTGGCGCAGATCCTACTGGGAAGTTGTATCCACCCATCGCATAAAAGTGCTGCGCTGCTTTGAAATTCAACTCATCCAATTCTGGTGCTGTCAAGTGAGTTGCCGATACACCAAAATAGTATTTTCCTTGCTCATAAATCATAGCACCAAATGACATGTCGAATGCAGTTTGTGACTGACGGCTGTCTGGAATCGCATCATCTTGACGGAAGTCGTCGATGGCGATCCAATCGTTTCCAAGCGCCTTGTTCATTGCTCCAAGTGTAACACCGAGTGCCACGGTCTTGCCGCCTAAATCAAACTTTGGAGCGAAGTGCAAACGGAAATTGTTGTTTTTCTCCTGCCCTAATTGATCATTGAAAAACGTTAGACCCGCGCCAAACTTGAAATTATTCACGCCATAATTTCCACTATAGTTAAATAAAGTAGTTCTTGGGCTGCTATCGAAACCAGTCCATTGGTTGCGGTAGATTAAAGTCACACAATGGTTAGGGTCAAAACCCGCTCCTGCTGGGTTGAACGACTGCTTGTCGTACATCCAGAATGTCAATTGTGGGTCTTGTTGTGCAAACAAGGACAGAGTAAGAGAGACTATTGCCGTAGTGAGTAAACTCTTCTTCATATTGGTTTCTAATGAGTTAAGCTTTATTATGGTATAAAGGTACTTTTTGGAAAGTCGCTAAAGTAGTAACTTTTTCGCATGTGCAAAAAAAAATTCACATTTACCTATGTGCAAAACATGACTCCTAATGATTGCAAAATGGAGAAAATGGCGCCGTAATGACAAAAATTATCGCTGAATCTCAATATTCTCTATACCAATTTTTGATAAGTTTTCCACCATCTATCAGGCATTTCGTCGTTAGTGGCCTGCTGATACTCCTCGTAGGTGCAAGGTACCAAGTGATGTCGCTCATACTTGTTTTCTTGACCTGCCGGATAGGGCACATCCATCCACCAACGATCACTGCGATTGCTTTTATAAAATACCAACTCATGCGACTCTTGCGCAAGGTTTACGATATATCTTAAATACTCGCTGTGATCTCCAATTGGATAATCCGCTTTACGATTGAGGTAGCCGTCAACGAAACACCAAAGCATTTGACCAATCAATTGTGCTGTCTGATTATCGCGGTCATATTCTGGATTGTATTCGTAAATACCGAATGAAGTCAGCTTATCACTCAAGCCTCCATACCAAGCCAATTGAGCTGCCTCGTGTCCATAAAAACCATTGGGCCCTGCGTCCGCGCAGCCCGGGCTTTCCGATCTGCGTACTGCACTGATGTCAATGCTTAGTAAGTCTGCATTACGAATGATTGGCTCGTTGCGTAAAATATGACTATGCTGCATCTCTCCTAATCTGAATGTATCAAAGTACATCTTGCTCATCAACTCAATGAGCTGCGGGTCGGTTAGGTATCGCTGGTGACCAATGTTGGAGTAGTTGAATAGAAAATTGGGCTTATGCAGAACTATTTTATTCAAATAACCTTCATTGCTCAAATCATCAGGGCTCTGTCCGAAATTTAGCTTCGGATCTACCGTCACTAAATTGACTGTTTGCTCTAAGGTTTCGTAAGCGAGATAATTCGCGTAAGTTAAATCTTGAGAACCACCAATAATCACAGGAATGATATTCTTCTTCAATAGAAATTGGCAGGTATGATTCAAGGCATAGTAAGTATCCGTTATTTCATTTCCTGGTTCGATATTGCCAAGATCAATAATGTGCGCTTCTCTATCAAATGGAAACAACTTGTAAAATTCGCGGCGCACTATATCAGGAGCTTTATTGCAGCCTTTATTATTGACGCTATTGCGATCCTCTTTCACTCCGAGGATCGCAATTTTCTTTCCTTCAAGCTCTGTGAGATCGCCGGTAAAGAAGTGTGTGGTATTCACCAAACGATTGTTAAGGTTGCCATTTGGATCAAATTGTTCTTTCGAACAAAAGGAAAAGAAAACTGAAATATCCATCATAAAAAAACGCTGTTGAATGGCAACGAAGTTACCCCTTCAACAGCGTTATAATTTGTCCTTATTGCTGATGTATCAACAAAGGATTTTTAGCAATCTATTTTTTCTTAGCAGCCTTTTTAGCCGGTGCCTTCTTGGCTGCTGCTTTTTTAGCAGGAGCCTTCTTGGCTGGTGCTTTTGTAGCAGCAGTTTTCTTAGCAGCAGCTGCTCTTCCGCCGCGTGCAGGCTTGGCTGGTGCCTCGGCCACTATCGTATCAATCTCCGCAATAGTAAGCGTCTTTGGGTCCTTTCCCTTTGGAATTTTATAATTGTCTTTTCCAACTTTTATGTAAGGACCAAAGCGACCATTGAGCACTTGGACCTCTGGTCTTTCATCGAAAGTCAAAATAAGATTCGCGATTACACCAGCCTTTTTATCTTCGATCAACTGCTTGGCCCGATCAAAATCGATGGTATATGGATCATCGCCTTCCTTCATTTTTAATGAAGCAAAGGTGCTGCCGTGCTTGGCGTATGGACCGAATCTCCCAACAGATACAATGATTGGTTGTCCTTCCCATTCGCCCAAATTGCGCGGAAGATCAAATAACTTCAATGCGTCTTCGAGGGTGATATTACCTATGCTCTGATCTGGTCTTAGAGACGCAAACTTCTTATCTGTATCATCACTAGAACCGATTTGTACAATGGGTCCAAAACGTCCAATGCGTGCGATAACGGGTTTGCCAGTTGCTGGGTCAGTACCCAAATCTCGCTCTCCTGTAGCTCTCTGCGCAGACTCAATGGTTTCCTGAACATTTTTATGAAAAGGATTATAAAATCTCTTCATCATGTCCTGCCACTGAAGTTTTCCTTCAGCAATATCATCAAACTCGCCTTCTACTTTGGCTGTAAAACCATAGTCTAAGATGTTCGGGAATTGATCTACCAGAAAGTCATTGACAACGATTCCAATATCTGTCGGGAATAATTTTGACTTTTCAGCACCGGTATTTTCAGCCTTTTCTTCTTTGCTTATTTGAGCATTTTTCAATGTCAATACCTCAAAGGGTCTTGGAATACCTTCCTTGTCTTTTTTCTCAACATATTCTCTATTTTGAATCGTTGAAATTGTCGGAGCATACGTCGACGGACGACCGATGCCCAATTCTTCAAGGCGTTTTACCAGAGCAGATTCAGAGTAACGAGGAGGTTTTTGTGTAAAACGCTGAGTCGCAGTCATATCAATCAACTGCAATTTTTGTCCCACTGTAAGTGGAGGTAGCATGCCGCTGCCACCATCTTCATTTTCTTCGTCATCTGTACTTTCGATGTAAACTTTCAAAAAGCCATCAAAACGAATTACCTCACCTTTTGCTTGCAACACATCATCCATTGATGAAATACCAACGGTAGCCGTGGTCTTTTCCAATTCTGCGTCGGCCATTTGTGACGCGATGGTGCGCTTCCAAATGAGTTCGTATAAACGTTGTTCGTCGCGCTCGCCTTCAATTTGATGAGCACTCATATCAGTAGGACGAATTGCTTCGTGCGCTTCCTG
>CANGVZ010000003.1 GCA_947457285.1 Flavobacteriales bacterium
GGATGTGCAAATACAAGGAATAGAAGGCATCAAAGGTTGGAGCCGCGTGATTGAAGAAGATGCTTGGTTGCAATATGCGGATTACAATAGTGTGGCTACGGTGAAAGGTGTTAGCCCTACGTATGCGGCACATTCATCCCTCGATAGCATGATGTATTTGGGCAGTTTCAGACTGCGTGAAGACAGTTTGAATTATGCTGTTTTGGGATTGGGATTGTACAGTGAATTGCGCATGCCGCGGCCTGATGTGACGCCGCCAATCATTACGATGAATGCGCCGATTCGCGGGCGCAAGCTTTCACGATTTAAAGAGAATGCATTCAACCGCGTGCCCGTGATGGCGAGCGGAGCGTTTTCTGTGAATGCAGAATTGGATGTGAAGTATGCGATTGTGTCGTTGGAATTTGCGCGATCGCTTTTTAATATGGAAGAAAGCGTGTCTTCGATTGAGATTTTTTTGAATGACGAAAAAGATGAAGAATCTGTGAAAGCCGCGCTGCAGGCGATATTGCCGGCAGACTTAAAAGTGGAAACGCGCTTCGATAGAAACGCTTTGGTTTATAAGACCAATGCCAGTGAGAAGTGGTTTACATTTTTGATTTTATTCTTTGTCTTGCTCATTGCGTGTTTCAACATCATTGCCTCGTTGACGATGTTGATCATTGAAAAGAAGAAAGACATTTATATTCTTGAAAGTATGGGCGCTACGCGGAGTATGATACGACGTGTATTTGTGCTCGAAGGAATCTTTATCAATGTAGTGGGTGCTGTTGTGGGCGTGAGTGCGGGATTGGCCTTGTGTTGGGCGCAACAGCAGTTTGGATTGGTATCGATGGAAGGCGCGATGGTGGATTATTATCCTATAATGATTAATTGGGTGGACGTTATTGGCATCTTTTTGACCGTGGTAATTGTGGGAGCCATTTTCTCCTTTGGCCTCGTCGGCCGCTTGATGAATCGTTTTGCGTGGAGATGAGGCGAGGAGATTGAAAGATTGGGAGATTGGGGGATAGGAAAAAATAGGGGATAGGAAAATAGGGGTATAGGAAAAAATAGGGAATAGGGGATAGGGAGAATGTTGGGGAATCTCGATTCGGGAACGGTGCTAAATAAATTTTTTATTCTATTTGATTGAAGCGAAATCTGTGGCGACGGTGTCCCAGTTGATGATGTTGAAGAAAGCGGTGATGTAATCGGGTCGCTTATTTTGATAGTTGAGGTAGTAGGCGTGTTCCCAAACGTCGATACCGAGGATGGGAGTGCCCACTTTTTCTACCAAATTTTTCATCAATGGGTTGTCTTGATTGGGCGTGGAAGAGATGAATAGTTTTTTGTCAGGGCCGACTGAAAGCCAAGCCCAACCGCTGCCGAATCGGGTTTTGGCAGCATCTGAAAACTGCTTTTTCATTTCATCAAAAGAACCAAAAGCACTATTGATGGCAGCAGCGAGCTCGCCTGAGGGAGCTTTGGCGCCACCGGGAGCGATCCACTTCCAAAACTTCGAGTGATTGTAATGTCCACCGCCATTGTTGCGAACGGCAGCCATGTCGGCTGTTACCATTTCACAAATTTGTTCCAAGCTTTTTCCATTGAATATTTCTTTATCCGCAATGGCCTTGTTGAGGTTGGTGACGTAAGCGCCGTGGTGCTTGTCGTGGTGAATTTCCATCGTGAGCGCGTCGATGTGCGGCTCGAGTGCGTTGAACGCATATCCTAAAGGGGTCAGTTCGAATGACGTTGGCGCAGCAATGGGAGCGATAGCGCCCGTTTTTGCAGCACAACTGATGAGGGGAGACAATACCAATCCAGTAGAAAGTATGCCTGCTGTCTTGAGGAATTCACGCTTTTTCATAAAGCTAAGGTACGCATTCGTTTGAACATTGGTGTGTGGGTTTTTGGGGAGATTTGAAATTTTATGACACATATCATGTTATACTTTCACAGTCGACAACATGGAACGCACCAAGCGCATATTAAAACGAGTATTGATAGGCATTGTAGCTGTGCTTGTTCTTTTCTTTGGAAGTGTCTTCGTCATTCTTCGTTTCTATGAAGATGATGTTGTGCGATTGGTGCTGGATAAGTTGAACGAACGACTACTTACCAAAGCCAACGTAGAGGCTGTTGATCTCACCTATTGGGAAACCTTTCCAAACGCATCGCTCAAGTTTACCAATGTATATATCCAAGAGACCTTTCCAGAAAAAGACACGCTGCTTTCTGCGGATGAATTGTATCTCGAGTTTAGTCTTTTGAATCTGTTTCGTGGAAATTACACGTTGGAAGAAATAACAGGCAGCGGCATGCACGCGCATTTGAAATTAAATGCAAAGGGAGAAGACAATTGGCATTTTCTAAAACCCACAGAGGGCGAGGATTCCAAGTTGAATTTGAATTTGGAAGAAGTGAAATTGACTTCGACGCGTTTCGTGTATGAAGATCGCAAGTCTTTATTTTTCGTAGATTATAATATTGAAAATGCGAAACTTTCGGGAGCATTCAGCGATGAGCGATTCCGGATGGATGCGGAAATTGCAGGTGAAATGATGGATCTGATTTCTGGGGATGATTCTTTTTTGGCCAATCGAGAAGTGTTGATAGACATGGGATTGGACGTGGATCTGGTGGGTGAGACGTATGCGTTTGAAGATGGAAAAGTGAGCATTGATGCCATTCCATTTTTAGTGAATGGAAGATTAAAGACAGGCGCGACGCCATTCGTAGATATGAATTTCAGAGGCAATGAGCTCACGATGAAAGATGTGTTGAATGTATTGCCGTCGGGTTATAAAGACAAGATCACTGAGTACGATGCTGATGGCGTGGTTACTTTTGATGCACAAGTGAAAGGCAGCACGAAAGGAAAGTCGCAACCGGATGTGAACGCGAAGTTTCGCATCAATTCGGGAGCCTTGGTGCACAAGGGAAGCGGAGTGAAGATGAGCGGCATTGCGATGAGTGGAAAGTATGTAAAAGGCACGAAGCAAGACCGATTGGATGTTGAAGAATTCTCAGCCAACCTTGAAGCGGGTAGTATAGCAGGCAAGGGAAGCATCATGAACATGAGCAATCCCGTGGGTGATTTTCAATTGCGTGCAGATATTTCGTTACAAGCGTTGCAGCAGTTTTTAGCGTTGGATACCTTGGAAGTGTGCGAAGGGCGATTGGTGGCAGAGGCACAGTTCAAAGGGTCTTTGGGAAGTGGTATGTTGAACAACATACAATCCAGCGGCAAGGCACAACTCAGTGAAGGACGTTTGCAGCTCAAAGGTTCTAACAGACTATTTACCGACCTTGCGAGCACTGTGCTTTTCAACGATGTGAATGCATCGGTGCAGCGCTTTGTGGGCAAAGTGAATGACAGCGATTTTGAGGTGAATGGAACATTGAATAATCTGATTCCATTTTTACTAAAAGAAAATGAAACACTCGATGTGCAGGCGAATTTGAATTCCAATCAAATAGATTTTTCTAAATTGGTGGAAACGAGCGAGGGCAGCGCTGCACAGAAGGATTATGAATTCAATCTGCCTTCTTACTTGCGATTTAGGCTGAATAGTAAAGTAAAGAAATTCACCTTTGAGCGATTTGAAGCCACCAATGTGAGTGGAGTGGTGGTGTATGATGGAAACAAACTCGATATCGATCCGGTATCGTTTGCAACGGCCGAAGGAACGTTTTTATCGCAGATGCGATTGACAAAGGCCTCGAAGGGAGGCTATGATCTTGTGTGTTCGGCGAATTTCAAGGATATTAATATTCAGAAGTTGTTTTACTCATTCAATAATTTCGGTCAAAGCTTTATCACAGAAAAACATTTGAAGGGCAAAGCAAAGGCTACAGTTCAAATGGAAGTGCCGCTGTCAGCAGCGTTGAAGATGGATAAAGAGCGATTGCACATGTTGATGGATATTGGCATTGCGAATGGTCAGTTGACAGGACTGGAGTCGCTTCAGGAAGTGGCGAAGTATATCAAGAGCAACAAACTCATAGCTCCTTTCGTGGACGAAGATGCCTTTGCAGAAAAGATGAAGGACATTCGTTTTTCTAATCTGGAGAATGTCATTGAAATAAAGAATCAGAAGATTATAATTCCTACGATGGCTGTGAAATCTAGTGTTCTAGACATTTCAGCCAGTGGAGTTCATGGATTTGATAATACCATCGACTATACGATAGGTTTCCGTTTGCGGGATGTGTTGGTGCGCAAGTCTGCTGCGAATGAAATGGATGATGGATTGGGGAAGCAGATGTTTATCTACATGAAAGGCACTACTGAAAACCCCAAGTTTGGAATGGATAAAGATGCTGCACGACAGGATCGACAGGAAGAGATAGCGCGTGAAAAAGAAAGTGTTAAAGCATTGTTGAAGCAGGAGCTGGGTTTGTTTAAGAATGATGCGAACGTGGGTACGTATCAGGAAAAAGCGGAAAAGAAGGAGAGCACTACAACCATAGAGTGGGAGGAGTTTGATGGGGAAAAGAAGGAGGTGCCAAGTCAAGAAGAAGCGCCAAAAACGAAGTTAAAGGACGCGAGCGACACCAAACCAAAGGATGGAAAGAAGGTGCCGAAATGGCTTCAGGAGAAAGATTAGGAAGGCATTGATAATATTGAGATATTTGGTGCATGAAACCGCTGCCTGCATCATTTATTGAAAGAATAAAAAAGCAATACCCGAACGATCATTCGGTATTTCTTGAATCACTAGAGCGGCCGGTCATTTCAAGTGTTCATCTTCATTTAGAAAAAGGGAAAGAATTATTTTCGGATAATGACGGACGTGTGCCGTGGTGGCCAGACGGAGTCTTTCTAAAGGAACGACCGCGATTTACGAGCGATCCATTGTTTCATGCGGGTGCGTATTATCCGCAGGAGTCTAGCTCGATGTTCATAGGCTTTTTAGCAAAGAAAATTTTATCAGAAAAAAAGAATGTACGTGTGCTCGATTTGTGCGCCGCACCTGGTGGCAAGAGTATACTGCTTTCAACGATCATTGGCGATGATGGCGTATTGATATCGAATGAAATCAATAAAACGCGAGTAAGGATTTTAGAAGAGAATTTGATAAAATGGGGCAGTACCAATGCGATTGTTACCAATAATGAGGCGAAGGATTTTAGACATTTTCAGAATTATTTTGATCTCATTCTCGTAGATGCGCCATGCAGTGGAGAGGGAATGTTTCGAAAAGATGAGGTGGCACGGGAAGAGTGGAGTGAGCAGAATGTGGCAATGTGCAGCACAAGGCAAAGAGAGATATTGGAGTATTTGCCCGAGCTGCTTGCTGAAGAAGGGCATATCATTTACAGTACCTGCACGTTTGCGGAATTGGAAAATGAAGATCAGACGTCATTTCTGAGAAGTGTGGATGGTTTGGAAGAGGTCTCCTTTGAAATTCCCGATGCTTGGAAAGAGGAGATTGTGATTGATAATGGGTATAAATTTTTGCCACATAGAGTGAAAGGCGAAGGTTTTTATTGCAATATTTTTAAAAGAAAAAATGCTGGTAGTCGCCGTCACAAGGGCAAACCATTCGGCAAGTGGTATCGCGAATTGACCAAGCAGGAACAGCAAGCAGTAGCGCATTTGGACTTGAAGCACGCGCTGATGAATGGCCATAATGAAGTGATTTCATGTCCTGTGGAATTGGAGGAATTAGATTTTCTTTTAAAGTATTTGTTTGTTATTGCGGCTGGTGTGAAGATTGGGGAGTTGATTCGAGGACAGTTGAATCCTGCGCATTCGATTATAACCATACCGAACGTTCGTTCGGTTTATCCTGAGATAGAATTAGATTTAGAGAGTGCTTTGTTATTTTTGAATCGAGGTGATTTGAAAATAACAACGCCCACACAAGGGTGGGCGTTGGTTTCATATCAGGGGCGTCTTTTGGGCTTTGTGAAAGTGTTGTCTAATCGTGTCAACAATTATTATCCCAAAGAGTGGCGCATTAGATTTCTAGAATCTTGAATTCTGTTCTTCTGTTGAATTGATGTTCCTCCTCCGAGCATTTTACATCGTTTCCGCATTGGTTGAGGAGTTTTGTTTCGCCATACCCTTTTGCCACGAGGCGACTACTTTCGATGCCTTGGGAAATGATATACTTAACAGCACTGTTGGCGCGTGCGTCGGAGAGTTTGAGGTTGTAAGCATCACCGCCTCGAGCATCAGTGTGGGAACTCAACTCGATTTTCATCGTTGGGTTGTCTTGAAGAATGCGCACTAGTTTATTCAATTCAAGAGCAGCATCTTTACGAATGTCAGACTTTCCATAGTCGTAGTAAATGTTATCAAGACGCACAACGGTTCCCTTTTCGAGTTTGAAAAGACGGAAGTCATTGTTTACAGAGCGGTTTGGAAAGTCGCCTGTATTGAAGTCTTTTGCAAGTAGAACGTACTCTTTTTTATATGCTTCAATAGTGTATTTTTTATTGTCATCGAGAGAGAAGCGGTATGTTCCATCTGGGCCAGCTGTAAGGGAGTCTAAGACATTTCCTGCTTCATCTTTGAGGCGAAGTGTGGCACCTGCCGCGGGTGATCCATCAGCATCGTAAAGAACTTTACCCATAGCAAGGAAATCAATCTTCTTGAGTTTGATTTCTGGTGCAAAGTAGGAAGTGAGGCGTGGATTCGTTTGGAGTTCTGTAGTTCCTTTTTCGTAGTCTTTTTTCTCTCCTTCGAGTTGGATTACCTTATTGTAAGGAGCCATCATTGTATAGTCACCTTCGTTATCTGTCATCACTTGGACGACACTACCGTCAGTATTGGTAATAGTGACGAGGGCATTCTTTAATGGTTTTAAGGTTACGATATCGACAACTCGGCCACTGATTTTAACAGAGTCTGGCGGTGTCATTCTCAATTCATAAATATCATCATCACCTTTTCCTCCTGGTCGATTGGAACAGAAGAAGCCGCGATTTTCGTCAGGGAAAAGAATGAGGCCGAAGTCGTCGCTTTTTGTGTTTGCGGGATAGCCCATATTTTGTACGAGGGAATCGCCGCCGAATTTGACGAAGTACATATCTAGTCCACCAAGGCCGAGGCGACCGTTGCTGCTAAAGTAGAGCGTGCTATCGTTGCTGAGGTATGGGAAAACTTCGTCACCAGCGCTATTGATTTTACCGAGGTTTTTTGGTTCTGACCAAGCGCCGTCCTTTTTTTCACAGTAATATAAATCCATTCCTCCGTGGCCTCCGGGCATATTACTGGAGAAGTAAATTTTAGTACCGTCAGTAGAAAGTGTGGGGTGTTGAAGCGAGTATTCTCGATTGTTGTGAGGGAAAGGCGTAAGTTCATCAAGGTCACCAGACATAGCACTACCGCTATAGATGCCGAGGTATAGTCTGCCTGATTTCGCTTTTTGTAAATTCCCTTTTAAGTAATTATTTCTAGTGAAATAGAGCATTTTATCGCTTGGCGAGAAAGCGACAGTACCTTCGTGATATCTGGAGTTGATATCAGTTCCCATCACGCTAGCGCCACTCAATGAGCTGTCTGCACCAATTTTGGCAATGTAATTATTGAGATAAGGTTGTTCGTTCCATACATAGCTTCTGGAAGATCCAGGGCCTTCTCCGCGTGCCGAGGCAAAAATGAGTTTACCATTGGTATAAAATGCAGGAGCGAAATCACTTTTTTCTGAATTGATTCCCGAGTTTTTCACTTCAAAAAGAGAGGAGTCTCTCATCAGTCGGTTGTCAAAGTTGGGTGTTGCAGCGTATTCGACGGCAAGATCGTCTGAGGGATCCAAAACAAGGATCTTCTTATATGTGTCGAGTGCTTCGGTGTACTTGCCACGGATTGTTTGCACGCGAGCGAGGTTGTGAAGATCTGACTTTTTCACTTTGGGAAGAGTGCATAGTGTCGTCATAAGTTTTTCGGCTTCGTCGTAGTTGTACAGTTTCATTTCACAATCAGCGGCGAGGCGAAGGGTGGTGGTATCTTGAGCATATTTAGGATTGCTCAAGATATCATGATAGATTGCTGATGCATTTTTAAAATCAAATTGGTCATAATATGACTGCGCCACTTGAAGTTTGAGGTTTTGGGCAAAACCTTGTTGTGTGGCTATGGTCAGTATTACACCGGTAATGATAAGTCGAAATATATTTTTCATGTCTTCTTTTGGGTGGGTTAGAAGAATCGTGGTGAAACGTCACCTTTGTTACCTTTTCCAAAGTCATAACCAATCATGAGTTCATGGCTGCCAGATGTATATCTTCCGATATCACTGGTGACGTAGTCATAGGCGTAACCGAACTTAAGTTTGTTATTTACTTCATATTGTACAAGAGCTCCAACCGCATCTTGCCAGCGATACATTGCACCGACCCAGAATCGATCGTAGAACATAAAATTGGCGGTAAGATCCATACCGGGAGGCGCGCCATTTACGGCTTTCAGAAGGATTGTTGGTTTGAATCTTACATAGTGGTTGATGTCCCAAACATATCCTGCGATAAGGAATCCATGTATACGTTCTTGGTTGTCGGTGAAATTGGGAAGCTCTCCTTCCAATAATTTGTTTTGTAAGAGTCGCGGAGTGCTTAAACCTACATACCATCTTTTGCTATACCACATCGCGCCAAAACCGAAGTTAGGGAGGGGTTTGGTAGAAATATTAGCGGCGAATGCCTGGTCGTCGGCGAGAAACGGGTTGAGGTCTAACAAATTTGCGCTAAACAAATTGACACCTGTTTTTAACCCGAAGGCGAGCTTAGACTCTTTGAAGAAGATGCGATAGCTGATATCAGCGAATACGGAAGTTTGCTTTACTGGTCCGTGTTGGTCGTTGATGATACTACCTCCAATGCTGATATTTTCCTTTCTCAATGGTGAGTGGACGGTGACAGTTTGGGTGATAGGTGCACCGTCAAAGTTGACCCATTGAGAACGGTGGATACCAACCATACTTAATCTATCGGCACTTCCTGCATAAGCTGGATTGATGCTGAGTATATTGAACATGTATTGTGAAAACATCGGGTCTTGCTGAGCACGACCTGACAGAGTGTGAATACACGCCGCAGCTACAAGGAGTATTAAATGAATTTTTCTCTTCAGCATGTGATTATCGTTTTAAGTAAACAAATCCGCGGAATGCATCTTCTCCATTGCCGAGGTCAAGTATGTAGTAATAAGTAGACACAGGTAGATTTTCACCAAGCGTAGCTGGGTGCGAAGAGCGGCCGTCCCAATCGCTTAGATACGGTGCGGCTTCAAACACTTGAGCGCCCCATCGATTGAAGATTTTCAACGAGTGATTTGGATAGCTCTCGAGGTTAGGTATTACGAATGTATCATTGACACCGTCGCCATTTGGTGAGAATGCATCAGGAATTTCTACTGTTAAGCAGTCTTCGAGTATATAGACTACCGTGTCGGTTGTAATTCCACAAACTCCGTTATCGACAACCCATACAATGGTGCTGGGCACATCAACAAGTTCTTCAATGATTTCGCCGAGAGATATCACCTCTGCGTTTGCATCGGTGCTATCACTGATTACTATTGGGCCTTCTACTATTGTCCACCATCCATTTGCTGGAAGTGGAGGATCGGTTGCGTTCAGGTTGAATGGTTGGAATCTATTTTCACAAATGGCATCACTTTCACCTGCATATGCTGCTGGTAGCTCTGGGTCGTAGACAGTGATGGTGATATCATCTGATGAAATTCCGCATGCACCATTATCGACGGTCCATGTGAATGTATTGGTGCCGTTTTGGAAACCATATACAATGCTTTCATGGAATGTTTCATCGGTGAATGTGTAAACATTATCATTGAAAGTCCACAATCCTTCTGCGAGGCCAACAGCGATGCTCGCTTGCATGATGAGTGAATCGGGAGCGCCGCAGAAGAATAAATCATCTCCTGCAAAAGCAGCAGCAATCGTGGCATCGTTTACATATACAGAAACGGTATCACATGTTACAGCATTGGCGCAAGCTCCGTTGTCGATGCACCATACAAAGAGATGCTCATTGAGAGGAATATCTGTGATAGATGTATTGGGGTCGCTTGGATCAACAATAGTTCCTGTTGGGTCAAAGCTAATAGCAGTCCATGTTCCGAATGCTGGGAATAGAGGTTCATTAGCATTCATTACAGCATCTGTGAGATCAATACAGAATTCTTGATCAGGTCCAGCATCAGCGTTTGGCGAGAGTGGATTATTGATTTGAACAATTACTGTATCGGTAGTTGGGGCGCCGCAAGGTCCATTATCTATTGTCCAAACGAGTGTGTAGATACCGATTTGCAAGTCTGAGATCGTTGCATTCGGATCGTTGAGATCTGAGAACGTTCCACCAGTTATCGCACCATTTGGTCCGATGGCACTTTCAATCGACCAGAATCCAACACCAGGGAATACAGCGGCATTTGCATTGAGGATGGTGCTGCTCTCTGGAGAACACAAGAAGATATCTTCACCTGCGTCAGCGGCGGGGGCGGTATTGTCATAGACGAATACCTGCACATCATCATTTGAGTTATTATTACATGGTCCGTTGTAAATCTCCCAGTTTACTGTGTGAACGCCAACAACGAGATTGCAGAGATCACTATTAGGATCTGTTGGATCTACAAAGCTTGGTGGAGCAGTGGCACCATTTCCATTTATTGAAGACACTACTGACCAAGTACCTGTTTGTGGGTCTTCAGGGGCCTCTGCATTCATTGCGATACAGTTGATCGGAGTACAGGTGAATAAATCCTGTCCGGCGAAAGCTGTTGGAGCATCTGGTAAGAATACTCTTATTTCCATGGTATCGGTAGTGATAGCATCGATACATGGACCATTGTCGATGGTCCAAACGAATACGTTGGTTCCGTTACCAAGATTAGAAACTGCAGTGTTCGGATTGTTAGGTTCTGCGATTGTTGCAGTTCCTGAAACGAGTGTCCAAGTGCCAATAGCGGGAACAATTACATCGTTTCCAGCCATAACCGTGCTGGTGGTTGGGAAGCAGAGTTCCTGATCTGGACCAGCATCTGCGGGAGGCTGATTTTGATCGTAAACATAAATGGCTACATCATCAACTGGATTTGATCCGCAAGAACTATTGTAGAATGACCATGTGAAAATATTAATACCTACAGCAAGATCAGTTACTGTCGTGAATGGATTATTGATATTGGTGATCGTCGCACTTCCTTGAGTAATGTTCCAAGTTCCAAAGCTTGGTACATCAGCTTCATTACCGAACATAGTCACTTCACTTTGTGGAGTACAAATGAATTGATCTGGTCCTGCAAGAGGAGCAGTTGCTTTAGGATCGAAAACTCTGACCACAACGGTATCAGAAGTGATTCCATTTGGACACACACCGTTGTTGACTGTCCATACGAAGATGTTTTCACCCACTTGGAGATTGGTCATTAATGAAGTTGGGCTATTTAAGTCACCAATAATAGCTGGTCCTTCGATGACTGTCCAAGTTCCAATGGCGGGGAATTCTGCAGAAGATGCCGCCATGTTTACTTCGGTAGTCGGCAAGCAAAGCTCGATATCTGGTCCTGCATCAGCATCTGGTGTATTCTCGTTGTAGATAAATATGGACATTACATCGAGTGTAAGACCGCATGGGCCGTTATCGATTTGCCACATGAAAATGTTTTCACCGACGGTGAGACCATTGATGCAAGTATTTGGATCATTTGGATTTTCAATTTCACCAGTACCTGTGATGAGGATCCATGTACCTACTGCGGGTTCAGAAGGAGCGCTCGCGCTCATGCAGTGTGTGCTCACAGGAGTACAATAGGAAGCATCTTCACCGGCATTTGCGATAACTTCATCTGGATTGAATACTGCTATCGTGATGGTATCGGAGGAGTTTCCGCAAGCGCCATTATCAACAAACCATACGAAGGTGTTGAATCCGATTGGCATATCAGTGATCGCAGTGGTAGGAGATGTTGGATCAACGATAGTTCCACCGCCATCGATATTGGTCCAGAGACCTGTAGCAGCAGCCGTTAGAGCACTTCCATTAACAGTGGTGCTATTTGTTGGCAAACAGAGCTCTTGGTCGGGGCCAGCATCAGCCAAAGGATTTTGATCGCTGTACACTCGAACCTCAACGATGTCGCTTGTAAGTGAGTTGTCACATGGCCCGTTTTGAATCGTCCATTGAAGAATATTCACACCTTCTGCGATATTGGTGATTACTGTATTTGGATCAAAGATGTTATCTATATCGGCACTACCTTGAATGATTGACCACTGACCAACTGCTGGGAATGTCACAGCATTGGCTTCCATCTGGGTTGATATCAGCGGCGTACAAAGCTCCTGATCCTCACCCGCGTCAGCAGGGAGTTGTTCGTCCGGGAAAATGTAGATACAAACTTGATCTTCTGTTACTGGCTCACAAGGTCCATTGTAAACGGTCCATAGGAAGCAGTTTTCACCAACGGTCAAATCAGTGATAAGCGTGTTTGGATCATTAATATCTGCTATTGTTCCTGTGCCCGCTACCAATGTCCAAGTACCTACTCCTGGTGTTGCAGGAGTGAGGGCCGCAAGGTTTGTGGAGCTCACAGGCTCACAGAATTCTTGATCAGGTCCAGCAGAAGCTTCAGGAGCGTTAGGATCAAATACGAAGATTGACACTTGATCGCTTGTGATGGATGGATCACAAGGTCCGTTGTCAATGGTCCATTGGAAAATATTTTCACCTTGAGGGAGATTGGTGATTGATGTTGTAGGGCTTGATGGATTTGTGATATCGCCTCCTCCAGAGATGAGTACCCATTGGCCAGACGCAGGGAAGATGGGTGCATTGGCCGCCATGTCAACACTATTAATCGGCAAGCAAATTTCTTGATCTTCTCCGGCATCAGCAGCGGGTTGATTCTCATCGTAAATAAATATTGAGATGTAATCAATAGTTGGCACTTCACAAGGTCCGTTGTAGATGGTCCATGAGAAGCGGTTTTCACCGACTACGAGTCCACTAATGTTTGCATTCGGATTATTCAAATCATCAATGGTTCCTGTTCCAGTAAGTCCTGGGCCAACTTCGATCGCCCATGTTCCGAGACCTGGGATTTCAGGTGTGTTGGCCTGCATCGTGTATGTACTCACAGGAGTACAGAATGATGCATCTTGTCCGGCGTCAGCTTCTGGTGCATCGTTATTGTAAATAAACACAGACACTTCGTCAAAGGTGGTTCCGCAGCTTCCATTATTAACAGTCCATCTAAAGATATTTTCACCTTGCGGCATATTCGTTACCGAGGTGGTAGATGAAGAAATATTGTTAATCAATCCACCACCTTGTACAATAGTCCATTGGCCAATAGAAGAGCCTACAACAGCCGAACCGACGAGTGTTGTAGATGTAGTTGGTAAACAGAATTCTTGATCGTTTCCTGCAAATGCTGCATCTTGATTGCTGTCGAATACATTGATTGTCACACAATCGGTAGTGAAAGGAGGATCGCAAGGACCATTGAGAATATTCCAACAAAAGACATTCGCGCCGACACCTAGATTGGTAACTTCAGTGGTTGGACTAGTTGGATTGACAATGGTACCAGAGCCACTCAGCAATGTCCAAGTACCTGTTGCAGGGAATATCGCATTGTTTGCAGAAATTGTTGTTGTTGTCTGTGGTGTACAAATATCCTGGTTTGCACCTGCGTTTGCTTCAGGCTGCGATTCTTCGTACAAGAAGATAGACACAAGATCGGATGTATTTGTAACTGGGCAAGGGCCATTGTATACAGACCAAGAAAGAATGGTTTCTCCTACTACGAAGCCTGATACCGTGGCATTAGGATTATTGATATCAGAAATGCTTACACCAGAACCACCAGCAATGATTGTCCACACTCCAACGCCAGGAACGGCGGGAATGGTGGCGTTCATGATAACGCTAGTGGTAGGTTCACAGACATGAATATCAGCACCTGCGTTTGCGGCGGGAGCATTGTTGTCAAAGACTCTGATTTCAACCTGATCAGTTGTGATGCCCGCAGCGCATGGACCGTTATCAACTGTCCATCTAATGATATTGATTCCTACTGCAAGGTTTGACACTGTGGTATTCGGATCGTTCACATTTGCAAAAGTTCCAGAACCTTGAACGAACGACCATGTGCCAGATGCAGGGAAGATATAGTTGCTTGCTTGCATTACAACAGAAGTATTCGGTAGACAGATCTCTTGATCAGCACCTGCATTGGCAATGAGGTTGGTATTGTCAAATACGAAAATTGAAACAAAGTCTGTTGTTATTCCATTAGGACATGGTCCATTGCTGATTGTCCAACTGAAAATGTTTTCACCTACTGGCAGATCTGTGATTGCTGTTGTTGGGCTCGTTGGATCTACGATGTTTCCACCGCCTGCGACAAGGGCCCAAGCACCCGTTGCAGGGAACGTGAGCGCGTTGGCAGCCATGGTTGTGTTCACGGGAGCATTGCCTGTAGAACATAATTCTTGATCTGCTCCTGCGTTTGCGTTGGCCTGATTTTGATCGAAGATGAAAATGCTTATGTCATCTTGAGTTATAGGGCTCAAGCAATTTCCATTGGAAACGGTCCAACGCAGAATTGTCTCACCTACTGTCAATCCAGTGACGTTAGTTGTTGGATTGTTTGGTGTAGTGATATTGGCGGAACCTTGAACTACAGACCAAACACCAGATGCTGGGAATATTAAGCTGCTGCCTTGGACAGTGGTGCTTGACGTTGGTGTGCAGAATTGTTGGTCTGCCCCGGCATTTGCAATAGGATTATTTTGATCAAACATCCATATGCTTACACTATCAGTTGTGAGTGGTGCTGCCAAGCAAGGACCATTGTAGACTGTCCAAACGAGGATATTTTCTCCAACGGCGAGGTTCGTAACAACAGTTGAAGGATTATTGACATCAACGAAGGATCCACTTCCTTGAGCTACTGACCATGTGCCGAAACCTGGGGTTAGGACTGGAGCAGCAGCGAGGGTCACAGTATTTTGAGGAGTACATATAGTCTGATCTGCTCCTGCATTGGATTCACCCTGTGCGCTGTTATAAACTATAATGCTTACATCATCTGATGGCGAACCACAAGTTGAATAGTTTACTGTCCATCTAAAGATGTTTACACCGATAGAAAGTCCGCTTACCGTGGCGTTTGGATTATTGATATTGGAGAATGTTCCAGTGCCCTGAACAACGCTCCAGGCGCCGATTCCTGGGAATACCGCTGCTTCAGCGGCAAGTGTGGTAGAGGATGTTGGTGAACATAATTCCTGATCAATTCCAGCGTTTGGCTGTGCTGCTCCACCGTTGAAAATAGTAATGGTGACTTCATCGAAAGTCAAAGCATTTGCACATGGGCCATTTTGCACGGTCCATCTGAACACATTAGGACCGATGGACAGACCTGCGACTGGAGAAGCAGGATTTGTTGGATCAACGATTGTTCCTGTTCCACTCACGAGTGTCCACGTTCCAGTAGAAGGGAAAATGGGAGCGCTTCCGTTGAGTGTTGTAGATGTAATGGGTGTACAAAGATCTTGATCAGGCCCAGCATTTGCTGATGGACTTGAAGAAGAGAAAACAGTGATAACGACATCATCAAAGGTTGTCTGAGAACCGCATGCTCCGTTAGTAATTGTCCAGCGGAAGGTGTGCACTCCAACAGGAAGATTCGCAATTGTAGTTGTAGGATTGCTGATACTTACAATCGTTCCACTTCCAGATACGAGAGACCATTGTCCTGTACCTGGGAATATGGCGCTGTTTGCAGCCATTACAACAGATGAAGCAGGTGTACAGATGCTTTGATCTGGACCAGCATTCGCCACGGGAGCGTTGGAATCAAATACAAAAATGCTGACCTCGTCGAATGTAACACTGTTGGTACAAGGGCCATTGCTGATAGTCCATCTAAAGATGTTTTCACCTATCGACAAACCTGAAACGGTGGACGTGGGTGAAGAAGCATTTGAAATAGTACCCGTTCCGCTGATGAGCGTCCATTGACCTGTTGCGGGGAACAGAGCATTGTTTCCTTGAAGCTGTGTTGTGAATGTTGGTGAACACAAGTTTTGATCAGGTCCTGCATTTGCTGCTGGTTGATTTCTATCAAAAATTAAAATTGTTATTTCGTCAAAAGTTTGATTTGGAACGCAAGGTCCATTGGTAATTGTCCAGCGGAACACATTTGCTCCAACACCTAATCCGGTTACTAAAGTTGATGCACTGGTAGGGCTCACGATGTTTGGCGCGACAGGCCCTGAAACCCATGTCCACAGACCCGTTGCAGGGAAGATAGCATTATTGGCAGTGAGTGTTGTAGAGCTCACTGGTTCGCAGAAACTTTGGTCTGCACCTGCGTTTGCCGCTGGTTGAATATTGCTAAATACAAAAATAGAGACTTGATCGAATGTTACTGAAGGATCGCAAGGCCCGTTGCTAACGGTCCATCTAAAGATGTTTTCTCCCACAGCAAGTCCAGTCACCGCTGTTGTAGCGCTTGTGGGCGATACGATGGTTCCAGATCCTTGTATTAATGTCCATTGCCCTGTGGCTGGAGCGATAAGTGCGTTGCCTGTAAGGGTAGTGGATGTAGCAGGTAAGCAAATGTTTTGATCAGCACCAGCATTTGCAGCGGTCTGATTTTCGGAGAATTCTGTAATGACGATTTGATCAACAGACGGTGCAGCGCAAGGGCCGTTGAAAATGGTATAACTAAATATGTTGGTACCGACTCCAAGGTTGCTTACGAGGGTGGTGGAAGCATTTGGAGTGGCAATAGTACCTGATCCACTCACGAGAGCCCACTGTCCGGTGGCAGGGAAAGTGAATGGTGTTCCTGTTAATGTCAAAGGTCCTTGTGACGTACATGCGCTGAAATCTGCACCAGCATTTGCAGGCAGTTGAGCATTATTGAACACTACAATGGTCACATCATCAAATGTTGATGAAGGATTACAAGGTCCATTATTAATTGTCCAACGAAGAATATTCGTTCCAATTGAAAGTCCGCTAACTGCGGTGGTTGGGTTAGTGGCACTGGCGAAGACAGCAGTACCTTGAACGATGCTCCACGAGCCTGTGCCGGGGAATATTACACTATTCGCTGCAAGTGTAGTAGACGGATTGGTTGAACACAATTCTTGATCAGGGCCAGCATTAGCTGCTGCTTGTGCGCCAGAGAAAACGAATATTGACACTTCATCAAACGTCACTCCATTCGCGCATGGACCGTTGTTAACTGTCCATCTAAAGATATTTTGTCCAACACCTAAATTATTAATAGCTGTAGTTGGAGACGAAGCACTTACGATGGTGCCGCTTCCTTGGATGATGGTCCATTGGCCAGTTCCAGGAGCCACAACAGAAGAAGCGCTCATGACGGTATTTACAGGAGCAATTCCGGTGAAACACAAGTTTTGATCAGGACCAGCATTCGCACTTGGTTGGTTTTCGTCAAACACGAAAATGGTCATATCGTCAAAGTTCTGACCTGCTGGACATGGTCCATTTAGTATGGTCCAGCGGAATACGTTTGAGCCGATTCCGAGACCAGAAATACTCGCATTGGGCTGTGATGCATTTGCAATGGTTCCGGTTCCGCTCAAGAGTGTCCATTGTCCGGTTGCTGGAGACGTTACCGCGCTACCTTGCATGGTATATGTGCTTGTTGGTGTACACAATTGTGCGTCCGGTCCAGCATTGGGCGGTCCTTGATTGTTATCAAAGATGACTACAGTAACTTCATCAAACGTAATGGTACCGCAAGTTCCATTATTGATGGTCCAGCGGAATGTATTTGAGCCGAGACTCAAACCAGTGATTTGAGTCGTTGGGCTATTTGGAGATACTATTGTTCCAGTACCGCTTACTAATGTCCATAATCCAACGGCAGGGAATGTGGCATTGTTAGCGGCCATTGTAGCGGACGTGATTGGCAAGCAGAATGACAAGTCTGGTCCTGCATTCGCAGCAGGAGCATTATTATCAAACACGGTAACGCATACTTCATCAAAGGTTGGCGCTGCACACACACCAGTATTAATGGTCCATCTGAAGCAGTTGATTCCAACACCTAATCCGGTAACGTTGGTGATAGGTGAAGTAGGGTTGCTAAATGTGCCGCTTCCAGACACCACGGTCCATTGTCCAGTGGTGGGGAATATGGGGCTATTTCCGGTAAGTGTGATGCTCGATGTAGTATTACAAATACTTTGATCCGCGCCGGCATTTGCAGGTGTTTGAGCAGCAGGGAAGACCGTAATGGTCATTTGATCACTTGTCAAGACAGGCGTGGCACAAGGACCATTATTTACGGTCCATTGAAGGGTATAAATTCCAGGAACAAATCCACTTACGCTTGTTGTTGGGCTGGTAGGGTTAGCGATAGTAAGCGCGTTGGGTCCACTTACTTGCGACCAAGTTCCTGTTGCGGGGCTAATTAAGCTGTTGCCTGCTAGGTTAGCCGATGGAGCGTTCGAACAAATTTGCTGATCAGGTCCTGCGTTTGCTTGCGTTTGAGAACTGCTGAAAACGAATATTGCAACAAGGTCGTTCGTGCTTCCACAAGTACCATTGTTGATTGTCCAACGGAATATATTGATACCAACTGCTAAGTTGTTGATTGTTGTAGTTGGGCTATTTGGCGAAACGATAACACCAGATCCAGACACTAAAGTCCATGTTCCCACTGATGGAGCGATGGCTGCGTTTGCGGCCATAGTAGCGCTTCCAGGCGCGATACCAGTAAAGCATAGCAACTGGTCGGGACCTGCGTTGGCTATTTGCGCGTTAGCATTGAAGACATTGATTGTCATTTCATCAAACACCGTATTTCCACACGCTCCATTTTGGATAGTCCAGCGAAACACGAAGGTTCCTGTGCTAAGATTGGAAATGGTTGTGGCAGGAGAAGTTGGTGTATTGATAGATGCACCACCAGGTCCGCTCACTTGCGTCCAAAATCCAGTGGCGGGTGCTGCTGGAGCCGTGGCTGCCATGGTGAAGGTATTTGTTGGTAAGCAAATGGTCGCATCAGGTCCGGCATTGGTGGTGGAAATATTTCCATTAAATACTGTAATAGTCATTTGGTCACTCACTACAGGATCGCAAGATCCATTGGAGAGTGTCCATTGGAATACATTGTTGCCAAGGCTCAAACCGCTCACGGTGGCAGAAGTTGGTCCTGTAGGCGCGATGGTGCCTGTGCCTGAAACGAGCGTCCATTGCCCTGTTCCCGGCGCCGTGGGGGCATTGCCATTGATGCTCGCTGTGATAGGTGTATTTGTAAAACAGAATGTTTGATCGGGTCCGGCATTCGCGGCAGGTTGTGAGTCGGGGAATACAGTAATGATGACGTCATCAACAGTAATCGCTCCCGCGCAAGGCCCATTGTTCATTGTCCAACGGAATCTGTTCTGACCAAGGGATAGACCTGACACCGTTGCATTGGGATCATTTACGCTTGAGAAGGAGCCAGTACCGCTTACCACACTCCAAGTCCCTGTGGCTGGCGCTATCGGTGAGTTTGCAGCCAGTGTGGTGCTATTGTTTGGCAAACACACTGTTTGATCAGCACCGGCATTTGCGGCTGGGGATGATGGGTTGAATACGGTGATTACAATCTCATCCGTAAGTGTACCACAAGGTCCATTGTTGATGGTCCATCGGAAGCGATTGACACCGATGCTTAGACCTGTAACGGTGGTATTTGGAGCGCTTGCATTGGCAAATGTTCCTGTCCCTTGTATTACACTCCAAGATCCTGTTGCAGGCACAATGGGTGTGTTGGCTGTGAGGTTGAGCAAGGTGAATGCGCCTTGACAGACTGTTTGGTCAGGACCAGCATTTGCGGGAGGGTGACTATTATTAAATACCCGAATCACCATTTCATCATTGGTGTCGCCGCCAGGACAAGGACCATTCGAAATATTCCAAACGAATGTATTTATACCGACTCCCAAATTGGTGATCTGAGTCGTAGCACTATTAATGTTCTGAATAGTAGCTGTTCCCGAAGTGATAGACCATGTGCCTATTGCCGCTGTTCCTGGGTCATTGGCCTGCATAGTATATGTCGTGGTGGAACATAAATTGGCATCAGGTCCAGCGTTGGCTGCTGGTGGCGTTCCTTGGAATCGAGTTATTTGAATGAGGTCGACCCTATTCACCGAACACCACGGATAGCTTTGAGTCCAAATAAATGAGTTTTGACCTAAAGACAAATTGGAAACCGTCGTTGTAGGTGAGTTGGGGTTAGCAAGCACTCCTGTTCCAGAAGCAACTGTCCAAAAACCAACTGCGAGAGGATCGGGGTTTACGGCTGTAAGCGTTGCGGTGCTGCCTCCACAGACAAACTGGTCTGCTCCTGCGTTGATGGGAGTATTGGGATTGACGACCGTAAAAATGAGATCCAAACTTCCTTGAAATCCGAATTCATTTTCTATTACAAAAGTGACTGTGTCACGTCCAACGAAATTGAAGGGCGCGGTATATCTGAAACATGTATCATGGGGCGCTGAGGGAGGTGCGATGATAATATTCCCTTCATTGCCACTAAAGCTATCGATAAAATTATTGTTACCACAGCTAAATACACGCAAACAGTGGTCAACACTTTGACCTTGACACAAAGTGGCCACGTTGTAAATGGTTGTTGGAATGGGCTCTGCTGCGCTTGGGTCTTGAAACTCGAAGGCATCGTCAAAGCCAGATAAATATCCGTAGGCACCTGTCGCCCCATTACCGGTAAGCCACCCTGCATGGAAGAAACCCTGGGATTGCACTACAACATTGAGAGGCAGATTAGCATTCGGAATGGTAGCTGCTCTCCATCCCGGTAAACCAGGTACGTTTTGAATGATAATTCCAGGAAACGCGGTAAACGGAGTGCCATTGATGGTCAACGTACCTGCTGCGGTAGGTTGTATCAAAAGTTGCATAATCTCGAATAGTCCAGGTATGTTGAATCGTGAAAATTCAATATACCTCGATCCTGTGCACGATATTTCAGGCATGGCACTCATATCCACCTCTTCATCTACAGAGCATCCACTGACGTGGTAACAGTACGCAGGTCGATCCGTTCTAAAGTAATGTGGCGCTCCAAATGCACCAGTCATTGTCCAATCAAAGAACTGACCGGCATTGATCGTTGCGGCAGGAGTGGCTGAACCATCAATGTAAATATTGGTGTTGTTCTGAGTCGCAACGATGATAGAATAGTCCCAGGGAAAATTGTTATTACCCTTGATACAAACCCACTCCGTTCCGGCAAGTCCAACGGGCACTAATTGGTCTGTTCCTCCGTCGGCAGCGTTGGCTCCAGCTCCAGATATTCTCGTGTGTGTAGAACCACTGTTCACAACGATGTCTCTATTGGATGTTACCCTTGCTCCACAAACGTGCTCCACTGGACTATTGCCTCGAATTAGATAACTCTGTCCTGCTTGCAATGTCACTGTGTGTGGGTTGGGAAGTGCAGTCGTTCCATACATCGTAAATGGAGTCTGGAAAGTAACCTGAGTGTTATTCTCAATGGCCATCACGCTGATAAAGTGATATTCTTCTGGGCCATAATTGGAATTCAAATTTCTAACTTGAGAGCCGCAGAAAAACTCGCGACCCAGAGCGTTCGTCCCCTTAAGCGTCACAAGGGTTTGGTTGGTACCTCCAGAAACGCGGTGCACACATTGAATGGGAGCAGACGAGGTAACTCTTAAGCCATATTGAGTACTAGGCACACCCTCTACGTTTGTTTGACCCAACACCGGCGTTAGAGGAACAACGAGAGGTGTTCCTGATGTCACAGTACCCGTAAAATTGAACGTCGTTCCATCTAAAGTTGAAACGTTTATTGTTACTGGAAAACTAAACGGTGTGCTGATTACCAAACTGGACGGGCTATTTCGGTCGGTATTTGAAACGTCCCAAATCGGAGGCATCCAAAACTCCGTGTCAAATTGGGCTTTTACACTTTGAGAAAAAACTAAACCAAGGAGCACAAAAATGATCTTGGTCAACAAACGGGATATATATTTTCCTACCATGGGTGAAGGGTTCTCGCTTTATTTGAGTTAAGAAGTTTAGGACCAATAAATAATTATTAGCCGTCGTAAAATTCACAACATCAAGCGCACATAATTTCCACCTCGTCGAAAGATTTCAACAAGCGAACGTGCAATGCCTTGATTTTACTCTAATTGTGGATGGTCCTAATTTTTAATGA
>CANGVZ010000004.1 GCA_947457285.1 Flavobacteriales bacterium
CGAACAACCCAAACAATCTCATCTTAAATAAATCCTTATACCCGCCCATGAATGGGCGGGCTCGTAATACCTCAAAAAAATTCAACACCACAATAGGATTCGTTAATAGCCTGCCCATTCATGGGCAGGCAATGGATGGGCGGGCATACCGCGGATGAGCCCGCCAATCACACGAACAACCCAAACAATCTCATCTTAAATAAATCCTTATACCCGCCCATGAATGGGCGGGCTCGTAATACCTCAAAAAAAATTCAACACCACAATAGCATTCGTTAATAGCCTGCCCATTCATGGGCAGGCCATGGATGGGCAGGCCACGGATGGGCGGGCAAAGGGCGGGCGGGAAAATTCTAGAATACAAAGAAACTACTATCGCCAGTCCTCACGCTCCGATTGAATTAGGGAGCGATGCTTATTAATAACACTCTCCAACTCTTTTAAATTGACGGGCTTCGAAATAAAACCATCAAAACCAGCCTCCTTCGCCAATTGACGATCTTCATTGAATGCATTTGCCGTCAAAGCTACAATTCCTATTCTTCGAGAACGATACTTCAATGACTGCTTAATCCTCTTGCAAACCTCATATCCATCAATAAGAGGCATCTGTATGTCCAGTAAAATTAGATCATAGTCATCTTCCGAATATGCTTCAAGAGCCTGCTTACCATTTTCAACTATATCTAATGCAACACTCCAGGGCTGCATCATTAGTTCAAGAACGCGCTGGTTTATTTGATTGTCCTCTGCTAATAAAACTCGAATTTCATCATTGCTCCTTCTCGTGAAGGAACCCGATTCTTCATCAAACATTTTCTCCTTCGTCCCAAACTTCAGCTTGAACGAGAAAGTCGAACCTTTGCCTGGCGAGGATTTCACCTTTATCATTCCTCCCATCATTTTCACTATCTCTTGAGAAATCACCAATCCCAGTCCTGTCCCACCGTACTTACGAGAATAACCTTTACCTCCCTGTTCGAAAGCTTGAAACAAATTTTCTATTTGCTCCTTTTCCATTCCTATTCCCTCATCGACAATTTCGAATAGCACTTCTTCTGAATTAACCTTTCTATCCACCGTAAGCACTCTAAGCTTAATCGTACCTTGCTCAGAGAATTTGATTGCGTTATTAAGAAGGTTTATGACAACTTGATGCAATCTAACCGCATCTCCTATGTAATCTAAATTTTCACTGATATCGGTTGTCACCTCTAAACGAAGACCTTTTTCTTCAACAATCTGCTGAAATGCTCTTGAAATTTGATATACCTCACTCTTCAAATCGAATGGAAGATCCAACAATTCCATTTTCCCCGCTTCAATCTTGGAATAGTCCAAAACCATATTCACCAGCTCCATCAAATGTTTTGAACTATATTCCATCGTGGTTAAATGCTCCTTTTGCTGCTGATCCAAATCTGTTCTTTTTAGCACTTGAAGCATTCCAATAACCCCATTCAGGGGTGTACGTATTTCATGACTCATATTAGCAAGAAAAAAAGACTTGAACTCTGAGATCTTCTTTGCTCTCTCGTAAGAGTCTTCAAGATCACTAATGGTCAAACTAAGATTTTTTTTCAATAGTAGAAACTGTCTATTCAATTGATCTACTTCGAGAATAGTTGGCTTTAAAACCTGCTTTTCTTCAGTCTCTTTAAATCGATTATGAATGAACGTGAATACCTGCTCGTTCAACCTTTTGATATCCCTGGTTAATATATCCGATAAGTAAAAGGTTAGAAATACCAAGAGACCAATGATCAATGAGGAGATAATTACCAAAACCCTTTTGAAATTACTTTCAATCCTTTCTGAAATTTCCTGAATAGAAGACATTACAGAAATAAAGTCATTATTCAATAATTGAATTTCGCTTTGCACACGGCCATAAATGCCACCTTCCATTCCAACTCCAATTTGTAAATTGAAGCGAACCAAATCAAGAAATTTATTCTCGTAATTCAAAAGCGCGGTGTATGCTGGGCCGCCAAGAGGATAGTCCTTTAGTGTGACATTAATCAACTCTCTAAACTTTCTTACATATGATGTATCACCACGCAATAAAAAGTCCTTCTCATGACGTCTCAATTTATAAATATCAGCCTCCTTCACTAATCCCGACTCTTGAAGCATGTGTGCATAACCCCTCATCGCTCCTTCGGCACCATAGTCCTTAAACCCTCTTAACAAGTATAAATTCCGCATTACTCTCACTGAATCTATAATCACATTGTTGCGCTGCCAAAGTGCCCGAAAAGCCTCCCTAACATCATCTGACAAAGCAGTGCTCTCTGACCACAAGACTTCAATCTCTCGATTCGTTTGCTCCTGTTGGGTTATGAATTTTTCGATATCAGAAGATTTGGAGTCGCTGTAAAATGAAGGTTGTTGATATCCGGAAACTATAAAATTCTGTAAATGAAAATTATTTTGCAGCGTTTGATTATGCAACTGAGTTACCTGGTTGTAGGCCTGTTTTACTTTATCGCGACGAACCGATAAAATAAAATAAAGACTTGTCCATATCAAAAAAGACAGGACTATAAGAATAAAACTAAAAATAATCCTCCCTCTGAAAGACCTCAATCCCTGTTTCAAAATCTTGCTCATGAAACGAAATTACGCCTCCTGATAGCCCAAGGTTTCCTTAGGAATCACACCTTAACCTAAAATTAAAATAGCCCTCTTAGAGGGTAAAATGCAACTAACAAGTACTATTTTTGGTTTTATCTTTATAACCTCAAGGAATATGGGAAAGGTGCGTCTTGTTTTAGGATTAATAATAGGTTTCTCAATACTTTTAGCTTGTAAAAAAGATGAGGAGGAAACTCCTTTGCCGCCAAGCCCGGGACAACCAGAAACGGGCGTCAGTTTTGACCTAAGCCTTGTGCCTTATCAAAATCTATCTCAATACCGTTTTTTTTCGGGCGATCTGAAAAACCTGGAGCCAAATACCAACGTCCTGCCTTATGATGTTATAACACCACTTTTCTCCGACTACGCAAAAAAGAAACGATTCGTTTGGATGCCGACTGGTACTCAGGCTTCATTCGTCAGTGATCATGAGGTCCTTAATTTTCCTGAAGGTTCTGTTATGATAAAAAACTTTTATTACAACAATGTCCAGCCCGAAAACGAAAAAAGAATTATTGAGACCCGACTCATCTATAAGAAGAATGGCACGTGGCACTTTGCGGAATATGTTTGGAACGATGAGCAAACAGAGGCAACACTCGTTATGAACGGCCAAAATAAAACGATTGGCTGGATCGATGAAGACAATCAATTGCGCACAGTAAACTACCGAATCCCATCAGAACAAGAATGTTTTACTTGCCACAAATCATACAATCAAGCTTCTCCCATTGGCCCGAAACCACAAAATTTAAATAAGTCCATTTCTTACTCCGACGGAGTATTCAATCAACTTGAAAAATGGGCTTCTGTGGGATATTTGAATACTGTCAATATTGAAAACATCAATACCGTAGTGGATTGGACCGACGAATCCCAATCCCTGCGCGATCGCGTGCGCGCCTACGTCGACATGAACTGTGCTCATTGCCATCGGCAGGGAAGTCATTGTGATTACAGGCCGATCAGACTTGCTTGGAATGAAACAACCAATGATTCAAACCTGGGAATTTGTGTGAATCCAGATGAATTCGTGAATCCTCAACTCACCAAAATCATTAGCCGAGGCAATCCACTAAGGTCAATGATGTACTTCCGCATCAATACTACCACAGAGCAGTATCGTATGCCCCTTCTTGGTCGCACTCTGATACATGAGGAGGCCGTTGCTCTACTTGAACAATATATAGACTCATTAGAACCCGCATGTCCATAAACCAAAATCCAGTATTATGAAATCTATCTTAACATCCTTCCTTTTGTTTGGAATTGCTGTTGGAGCATTTGCGCAAAGCTCCTGCGATTCCCCAGCGCCAGCCAGCGTTGGTACATTCTCCGTCCCCACCCTAGAGGGTGACTTCGAGGGTTATGCCTGTAACGGTGTCAACCTTGCAAATGGTGCTGCCTGGTATGCCTTCACTCCAACCACAGACATGGGCGTTACCATCAGTAGCAATATCGAGCCTACTCAGGACACAAGATTATTCGTGTTCTCAGGCGATTGCAACAACCTTCAGTGCGAAGGCTATGACGATGACAGTGGCAGCGGATATTCTTCTGTAATCACATTGGAATTAGAAGCCAACGTGACTTATTACATCGTATGGGACGCCTTCTGGAATCCCGGTGCCTTTAGCTTCAGTATTACTGAAACTGTAATTATACCTTCCCTCATCGATTTTTCTAGCCAAAACTTATCCATTTTCGCGGCCGCAGGCTCAGATTTTAACGGCGATGGCAGAGACGATATCCTAGAGGTTTCTGGAAATCAAATCAATGTTGCTCTGCAGCAGGAAAACGGAACTTTCACTCCAGCTGCTTATGTTGCAAACAGTGTAGTTCACGCGCCATCGTGGTCTTTAACCACTGGAGACCTCAACGACGATGGTCAACAGGATATCGTTTGCGGAGGCGGAAGCGGCGTTTCCATTCTCCTTTCTCAAACAGGGTCCAATCAATACATCGAGTTCACTGTTCCAGACTATGTATTTTCTCAAAGAGGTAATTGCATCGATATGGATGCTGACGGATTACTCGATGTTTTCATGTGCCATGATGTAGCACCAAATGTTAGATTCATAAACAACGGAAATGGAACATTTGACTTTTCTCAAGGTGGTCTTGGCGACACCCCAGATGGTGGAAACTACGGAAGCGTATGGATCGATTATGATAACGATTGTGACATGGACCTATTCATCGCAAAATGCCGCGGTGGATTGAGCGAAGCAAGCCGCAATCAATTGCACCGTAATAATGGAGATGGCACCTTCACCGATGTGAGCATAGAATCTGGACTTGCAGACTATGTGCAAACTTGGTCTTCAGCATGGGGTGACTATGACAATGACGGCGACATGGACGTAGTGGTGGGTGCAAGCTCATTCAGCACAGGACATCACAAAGTGATGAGAAACAACGGAGATGGAACGTTCACCGACGTTACCGAAGGCTCAGGTTGGGACCTGTTCTTTGGCACCAGCATCGAATATCAACCTGCTGACTTCAACAATGATGGTTTGGTTGATGTAATAGGCGGTGGAAACTACATCGCCGTGAATAATGGTAATTTCAATTTCACTCTCTCTCCTGCAGAGGTTGGATCAGGCTGCATCGGTGACTTTAATGACGATGGATTTATGGATGTCGCTTCAGGTAATATGCTTTTCATCAACGAAGGAAACAACAATAATTTTATCAAAGTAATCACACAAGGTACCGAGAGCAACTCTGACGGAATCGGTGCTAGAGTGACCATTTTCACAGAAGATGGCGCACAAATTAGAGACATTAGAAGCGGAGAAGGCTTCCGTCACATGAGTTCGAATACAGCGCATTTCGGTATTGGTGAGCAAACAGCTATTTCTAAAATTGAAATCTGCTGGCCTTCCGGTATCATGGACGAAATATTAAATCCAGCAATAAACACCACTATTGTCGCTGTAGAAGGTGAAAATTCGGTTGCTGTTGAAGAAAATCAAACCAATACATTTAACATCTATCCTAATCCCGTAGAAGAAGTGCTCACAATTAATCGTGAAAATAACAGCACACCTGCAAGAGTAGAGATATTTGACATCAATGGCCGATTGATTATCAATCAATCTCTTCAATCAAACCAAATCAATGTATCTCAACTCAGCAGCGGCATCTATACTGTGAAGTTGATTACAAATAGCGAAGTTGCTACTAAAAAAGTCTATAAAAAGTAAACCGAAATAATGCTGAACTGGTTTGCTTTTTGTAAGCTTGCACATCATCATTATCAATATATAATTTTATGAAAAAACTCATTCTCGCATTCGCATTTGTAGCATTCGCTCAAGTTGCATTTTCTCAATACAAAATTATTACAGTCGTTGAATCCATTGTCCCCGGTGGGCTTGGTCGCTCTCGCATGTTGGAAACAGTAAGTGAGGTGGACTATAATCAATTCACTACTGAGAGAACCGAAGGCAAAGACTCTAAGCAAAAGGATATTGACCGCGGAGACATTAAGATAGACGGTTTCAAAGAAACCAAGCTTCTCAACTTCTTCTCAATGGTTGGCATCAATTTTCAAAATATCGCTTCAAATGATGCGGTGGTCATTTCAAAACTAAATGAAATGGATGCTCAGGGCTACGAACTGTTACACGTTGCTAGCGGTGTTGAAAGCGAGGGAGGAAAGGACGATGGAAATGGACTTTTCATTACCCGATTCTACTTCAAAAAGAAATAACATCTTGTGAATCATTGTTCAGATTTGCCTAAACCGCTTAAAAGTTGTATATTTGCAACGCTTTAGGCACTGAAATATTCAAGTGAGAGGGGTCAAAAGCCCCTCTTTTTTTTGGATAAAAATGCAAATAAGTACTGCAAATCAATAGATTACAATGATCACAAAGGAGCAGGTAGCTGCATTAGTTGAGGAAAAAATAGCAGGCACAGACCTGTTTGTTGTGGAGATTAATGTGAAACTGGGTAATAAGATTGAAGTATTTATTGATAGAGACAGTGGATTGGCACTAGAGGATTGCTTAAAAGTGAGCCGTCACATTGAAGGCAATCTCGACCGTGAAGTGGAAGATTATTCTTTAGACGTCTCCTCTCCAGGCGTTGGAAGGCCGCTAAAATTAAAACGCCAGTATTTCAAGAATATCGGCCGTAATGTAGAGATCAAATTGCAGGACGGGTCGAAGTTGGAAGGCACACTAACAGCAGCGGACGAAGAAAAAATCGTGGTTCACACACGAACCAAGGAAGAGGTAGAAGGCAAAAAAGGAAAAAAATGGGTGGAGCGAGACACAGAAGTTCCATTCGACACCATATCAGAAACAAAAATTACAATAAGCTTCAAATAAATCATTGAAAAATGAAAGGGGTTAACCTGTCAGAGGCATTCTCGGAATTCAAAGAATTCAAGAATATCGACCGCGAAACGATGACAAACATCTTAGCAGATGTTTTCCGTAACATGATTCTCAAGCGCTGGGGCGCCGACGATGGATTCGACATCATTGTCAATTCAGACCGTGGCGACTTAGAAATTTGGCGTACACGCGAAATCGTACCCGATGGGGAGCTCGATGATGAAGTGGCGCAAATTGAGATTTCACTCGCAAGAAAAATTGTTCCAGACTTGGAAATCGGCGAAGAATTGATTGAGGAAATCAAAATCGAAGATTTCGGACGTCGCAACGTCTTGGCTATGCGCCAAAACCTTGCCTCTCGCATCATGGAACTTGAAAAAGACCATATTTATCAGAAATATAAAGAGCGTGTTGGTGACATTATCGCTGGGGAAGTTTATCAGGTTTGGAAAAAAGAAATTCTTGTTCTCGATGACGAAAACAATGAGCTCTTACTTCCAAAGGAACAACAAATCCCAAGCGACTTCTACAAAAAAGGCGACACTATCCGTGCAGTTGTCTACAAAGTAGAAATGCGCAACAACTCTCCACAGATTATCCTTAGCCGCACCGCTCCTGAGTTCTTGGAGAAATTATTCGAACAAGAAGTACCAGAAGTATTCGACGGTTTGATTACAATCAAGAAAATTGTTCGTGAACCAGGTGAGCGCGCCAAAGTAGCCGTAGAAAGCTACGATGACCGTATCGATCCAGTAGGTGCTTGCGTGGGTATGAAAGGGTCACGTATCCACAGTATCGTACGCGAATTGCGCAACGAGAACATCGACGTGATTCAATACACCAACAACGAACAGCTGCTTATTTCAAGAGCATTAGCTCCAGCTAAAATCTCCAGCATCAACCTCGATAGAGATAATGCAAAAGCAGATGTGTTCCTCAAGCCAGACCAAGTTTCTCTTGCAATTGGTAAGGGTGGACACAATATCCGCCTCGCCGGACGATTGACTGGATTTGAAATAGATGTTTACCGCGAAAATGAGGCCGACATCGATGATGTGGATTTGGAAGAATTCTCAGACGAAATCGACGCATGGATCATCAGCGAATTGAAGGCAATTGGCTGTGATACCGCACGCGCCGTCCTCGAAATTCCAAAAGAAGATCTCGTGAAGAGAACAGACTTGGAAGAAGAAACTGTTGAAGAAGTTATTCGCATTCTCAAAGAGGAGTTCGAATAATATTTGTTTATATCTGTAAAGACTTATCTTTACACAAGTAGTTAAGAATTAGAGAGCAGAGTGCGGGGTCATTTTACCCCGCACGACCAAATATAATTTATGTCCGAAAGTAAGGCACCATCAAGATTAGGTAAAGCGGCTGTAGCCCTAGGGGTCAGTAAAGACACCATTGTTGAATTTCTTTCTAAGAAAGGAGTCATCGTGGAAAATAACCCTATGGCTAAAATCGAAGCCGATGTGTATGAAATTTTAGAAGTAGAGTTTTCCAGCGATCAAAAAGCCAAGGAAAAAACCGCGGCACAGGCTACAAAAATTCGCGAATCACGCGAAACCATTACCATCGATTCTAACAAAAAGAAAAAAGGGGATGGTACAGATGAAGAAGAGCCCGAAATTGACCTTTCTAAATTCAAAAGAAAAGTAGAGCCTGCTAAGCCAGCGCCTGCTCCAAAAGTTGAGCTGACTCCTGAACCTACTCCCGAGCCAGAACCAACGCCAGAACCTGAGCCGACTCCAATTGCCGAAGTAAAAGAGGAAACTCTTGAGCCTGTTCAAGAAGTTGAAGAACCTGCAAAAGTTCAGGAAGAAGATAAACCAAATGAGGTAAAAATCGTTGGCAAAATCGACCTCAGCGCCCTCGAAAAACCAAAAGGCAAAGGCAAGAAAAAAGAAGAGCCTAAAAAAGAAACAGAAGATAAAAAGTCTAAGGGTAAAAAAACAGCGGAAGAGGCTACTCCAACTCCTCCGCCTGCAGCAGAACCAGTAAAACCCGCAGCACAGGAGAAAGAAGAAAAGCAGCCAGAAGCTCCAGTAGAAAAAGAACTCATCCGTGTTAATGTTCAAAAATTAAGCGGAGTAAAGTTGATGGGTAAAATTGAACTACCCACAACACCTGCCGAGAAGAAGAAAGAAGAACAGAAAGCTGCAAACGAAGCCAATAAAGAAAAACGCAAGCGCAAGCGCGTTGCAAAAGTCGATATCGGCCGTCAACAAGAACAAGATAAAACCAATAGAAATAAGCCCAACCAAGGCGGTGGAAATCAAAATAGACCTGGTCAGAATAACCAAAACAGACCTGGCGCTAATCCTCCACAGAAAACAGAACTTAACGAGCAACAAATCCAAAATCAAATTAAGGAAACACTTGCTCGCCTAGGTAATCAAGGTAAATCAAAGTCTTCGAAATTCAGAAGAGAAAAACGTGAGCAAGTAGCTCGTCGTGCAGAAGAACAAATGATGCGCGAACAAGCTCAGGATTCAATCCTTAAGCTGACTGAATTCGTTACCGTTTCTGAGCTCGCTACGATGATGAACAGACAACCAGTAGAAATTATTTCTGCTTGTATGTCCCTCGGTATCTTCGCCTCTATCAACCAGCGTCTCGATGCTGAAACGATTCACATCATCGCCGAAGAATTTGGTTATCAAATCGAATTCGTCAGCGCGGAAGTGACTGATACAATCATCGAAGAACAAGATAATCCAGAGGATCTCGTGCCTCGCCCGCCAGTAGTAACTGTGATGGGTCACGTAGACCATGGTAAAACATCTTTGCTCGACTTTATTCGTAATGCAAATGTTGTAGCTGGTGAGGCCGGTGGTATCACACAGCACATCGGAGCATACAGCGTTATGTTGCCAGCATCCGGAAAGAGAATAACATTCCTCGATACACCAGGTCACGAAGCCTTCACCGCGATGCGTGCACGTGGTGCTCAAGTTACAGACCTTGCAATCATTGTTATTGCAGCAGACGATAGCGTAATGCCTCAAACGAAAGAAGCAATAAGCCACGCTCAAGCCGCTGGAGTTCCTATGATTTTCGCGCTCAACAAGGTCGACAAGCCTGATGCAAATCCTGAAAAGATTCGCGAACAGCTTGCCAATATGAACATCCTTGTGGAGGAATGGGGCGGTAAATATCAAAGCCAAGAAGTGGCTGCGAAAAAAGGAATGAACATCGACAAGCTCCTCGAAAAAGTGCTTCTCGAATCAGAACTATTAGACCTTAAAGCAAATCCTAATAAGCGCGCTGTCGGAACAGTGATCGAATCATCTCTCGACAAAGGCCGCGGATATGTAGCAACTGTGCTTGTTGAAGGCGGAACCTTGAGAGTTGGTGATCCAATTCTCGCAGGCCAAAACAGTGGTCGTGTGCGTGCAATGTTCAACGAACGCGGACAAAAAATAACAGAAGCAGGCCCTGCTATGCCAGTGTCTTTACTCGGTTTTGAAGGTGCGCCAAACGCTGGTGATAGATTCTACGTAGTAGAAGACGAACGCGAAGCAAGAAGCATCGCTACCAAGCGTCAACAACTACAGCGCGAACAAAGCGTGCGTACGAAGAAACACCTCACCATCGAAGAGATCGGACGTCGCATCGCACTTGGAGACTTCAAGCAGTTGAACCTCATCGTGAAAGGTGACGTGGACGGATCAGTAGAAGCATTGGTAGATTCTTTGCAAAAACTTTCTACAGAAAAAATCCAGGTCAGCATCATCCACAAAGGAGTGGGTCAAATCTCAGAAGGCGACGTATTGTTGGCTTCCGCCTCCGACGCAATCATCGTGGGCTTCCAGGTACGACCAAGCCAAGGTGCACGCAAACTTGCAGAAACAGAAGAAATTCAAATCAAATTATACAGCGTTATCTACAAAGCCATCGAAGAAATTAAAGAAGCGATGGAAGGTATGCTGTCAGCCAAAATCGAAGAACAAATCGTCGGTACAGCAGAGATTCGCGATGTATTCAAAATTACGAAAGTGGGAACCGTTGCAGGTTGTTTCGTTCAGGATGGAAAACTCACACGCAACAGCAAAGTGCGCGTAATCCGCGATGGTATCGTAATTTACACTGGCGAACTCGGATCACTCAAGCGTTTCAAAGATGATGTGAAAGAAGTGACCAAAGGCTACGAATGTGGTTTGAACGTAGAGAAATTCAACGATATCAAAGTTGGCGACTTAGTAGAAGCATTTGAAGAAGTGGAAGTGAAGCAAACGCTTTAATTCCTTTTCAAAAGATGAAAAAGAATATTCCGAATCTTATCACCTTGGGCAACCTCCTCTCAGGAGTCGTTGCCCTTGTTGTTGATAGCCTCGAGCTATCACTGCTTCTCATATTTATTGCCGCGGTACTCGATTTTCTTGACGGACTCGTGGCGCGCCTACTGGGAGTATCAGGAGAAATGGGTAAGCAGCTCGACTCGCTTGCCGACGTTGTCACCTTTGGTGTTGTGCCCGCAGTTCTCGTCTTCCGTTTTCTCAATCAATTTATCGATCCCGCCGGATGGGTTGAATATATCATACTTTCAACGCCATTACTAATGGCACTTGCCGGCGCTTGGAGGCTTGCTCGATTCAATATTGACACCGAACAAGCCAACTATTTCAAAGGACTACCTATTCCAGCTAATGGCATTTTCTGGATAGGATATTTGATGTTATTCAACAACGAAAATCCCATCATTGGCGATTTTTCACTGGTTATTGCCCTGACAATTGTCATGTCATTGGTAATGTCGCTGATTATGATTTCAAAAATCAAAATATTGAACTTCAAGGTGAAAAGCCTTCAGTGGAAGGACAATCAAAGCAGATACGTATTTTTAATCATTGCGACTTTCATCATATTTTGGTCAATTTTCAAACAAAGACCTTTTTTAGCAGTCCCTGCTTGTATACTTTTGTACCTCGTTACTTCTATCATTCATTATTATATACTCCAAAAAAATGAAGTTCAAAGCTGATATTGATGTGATGCCATTAGAAGCATTGCTTGATCCACAAGGTAAGGCCGTGACCAACTCTATGTCAAACCTTGGGCTACCAGAAATTTCTGGAGTTCGTATTGGTAAGCATATCACTTTGTTTGTTGAGGCAAAAGACAAATCTGCTGCAGAAGCCAAAGTCGACGAGGCTTGCAAAAAGCTTTTGTGCAACGAAATCATGGAGTACTACAAATTCTCTGTAAACGAGGCATAATCTGTGAAGCGCCTTGCAGCCATAGCACTTTTAATAGTACTCGCAGCACCGCTCTTGTACAAATCTGCTATGATGCTTCATTATTGGAGTAATTTAAAGTTCTACTCCGAGGTGCTTTGTGAAAACAAAGAGCGCCCAGAAATGCACTGTAATGGTTCTTGTGCAATTGCCAAAGAACTCAATGCCGCAGAAGAAGGAAAGGCGAATGCTGAAAAAAATATTCCTGAACTCTCACGTCTTGAGATAAGCTCATTTATAAACTCTTCGGTCTTTTCACTAGTTATAACCGAAGTCAAAGAAAAACCTGTCCGTAATAGCTTCTACATCGAACCGCAATCGAAGGTTCATCGTTTGATCATTGATCGCCCACCAGTGGGATAGAGCATTCGCCTAGACTAATTCGAAAGGACTAATTCGAAAGGACTAATTCGCGAGGACTAATTCGAAAGGACCAATTCGAAAGGACTAATTCGCGAGGACTAATTCGCGAGGACTAATTCGAAAGGACTAATTCGAAAGGACCAATTCGAAAGGACTAATTCGCGAGGACTAATTCGAAAGGACTAATTCGAAAGGACTAATTCGAAAGGACCAATTCGAAAGGACTAATTCGCGAGGACTAATTCGAAAGGACTAATTCGCGAGGACTAACTCCTTTATTGCGAATTACTAATTGCGAATTATTAATTCCGAATTACCAGCCGCGAATTATCGTTTGCGCAACCCGCGTATCATTTTCAAACATTATTATTTAAAAAAACAAATGAAAAATTTATCCCTCGTGGCAGGAGTACTTGCCGCATCTATACTTTTATTTTCTTGTAAAAAAGACGAAGAAGAATCTACAACTCCAACTCCTGTGACTCCAACTGTCACCTACGGTGAAATGGAACTCGAAATGGAACACTTCTTTGGCGCCAATAATTTTGCCTTAAATACTGCTTTCACGACAGGCGCAGGCGAACAAGTGACATTCACAACGGCTAAATATTATATTTCAAATATCGCCCTTACAAAAGCAGATGGCAGCACATGGAGACAAGAAGAGAGCTACCACTTAGTAGATCTCAGTGATCCAGCTTCGGCAATGATTCACCTTCATGATGTTCCAACTGGAGATTACACTGGTCTAACGTTTACTGTAGGCGTGGATAGCACTCGCAATGTAAGCGGTGCTCAAGAAGGCGCTCTCAGTGTTTCAAACAATATGTTCTGGAGCTGGAACAGCGGATATATTTTCGTTAAATTGGAAGGTAGCAGTCCTGCCTCTTCTACTGGCTCATTCACTTATCACCTCGGCGGATTCCAAGGAGCAAACAAAGCTCTTAACACAGGCAGCTTCAACTTTGGACCTGCCATGCTCATGATTCGCGAAAATGCGGCACCAGTGGTTCACATGATGATTGATGTTGCTCAAACCTTTGACAACAGCGCCTCACCTTTGAGCATTGCTAATACAGCTAATGTGCATATGCCTGGGGCTAATGCTAAATTGGTAGCTGGCAACTTCTTCTCTGGTATAGAATTCGATCATATCCACAACTAATCACTTTGAGAATGCTTCGCTATATCAGCGGCTTGCTCGGGACTATAGTAATCTTCGCGTCTTGCGCGAAGAATGAAGAAATTGAGGAAAAAAACTCACCAGCCTCTTTTCAGGGGCTGGTGGTTCCTCCTCACTTTCCCCAACCCCATTACGACTCCCAAAACAATCCTATTACAGAGAAAGGTTTCCAATTGGGAAGAAGTCTGTTTTACGATCCCATTCTGAGCATCGACAGCACCATATCGTGCGGCTCCTGTCACGCACAGGTTCATGCATTTGCCGATCACGGCACCACTGTCAGCGCTGGAATAGGTGGCCGACTTGGCAAGCGCAATTCTCCTACTATTCAAAACATGGCGTGGTACACTTCCTTCATGTGGGATGGGGGTATAAATCATATTGAAGTGATGCCATTCGCGCCAATTACATCAGACATTGAAATGGGCGAAACAATGTTAGCCGTGGAAGCTAAACTGCGCACGCACCCCTCATATCCAGAACGTTTCAAAGAAGCCTTTGGCACAGAGGAAATTTCATCACAAAAAATACTCTATGCCCTTGCTCAGTTCATGTCAATGATGGTAAGTGCTGACAGCAAGTATGACAAAGTATTAAAAGGAGAAACAACCTTTACCAACAGAGAACTTCAAGGCCATCAGATTTTTCAGCAGAAATGTGCCAGTTGTCATGCTGAACCTTTACTCACTGATTTCTCATTTCGAAACAATGGAATGTTAGAAGATTATTCAGCTGACGAAGGGCGTTCACATATCACCCAAAATCCCAATGATTTCGGAAAGTTCAAAGTGCCAACCCTTCGCAATGTTACACTCAGCCATCCTTACATGCACGACGGAAGCATCCGATACTTGACCGAAGTAATTGATATGTATAGCAACGGTGTTCATCAACACTTTAACACAGATCCTTTGCTCTCAGAACCATTCCATTTCTCGAGCGAAGAAAAAGAAGCACTCCTATACTTTTTGTATACTCTGGAAGACTATACATTCTTAGGTAATCATCAACTTTCAGAACCATGAAAAAATACATCTCCGTACTGCTAGTTCTGATATTGACCTCCACCGCCTCCATATCGTGCGATATATGTGGTTGCGGCGCCGGCGCAAGTTTTCTTGGAGTCATCCCACAATTCGGACGTTCACAATTTTCATTGCGATCGCAATTCACTCAATTCGATCATCCCAATACCACCCTAAATTTCAACGGACAAAGCCAAGTATTTTCTGACGAAATCATTAACAACGAATTAATCTATCGTCATTTCAGCAAAAAACGCTGGTCACTTTTTGTAAATGTGCCCATGCGTATACATACGCGTAACGAAAGTCTGCGCAAAACGCAATTGAGAGGACTTGGCGATATCAATGCCACCTTCAACTACACTTTAATCAACACCAGCGACAGTATGAGTCATCGTTTCAAACACATACTAATGCTTGGAGCAGGTGTTAAACTTGCAACAGGGAAGTATATGCAACGCGATGAAACAAAACTAATCTTGCCTGCTAGATTTCAATTGGGTAGCGGCGCGAACGACTTTATCGCTCAACTCTATTATACCGTCCGCTATCAGCGTTGGGGATTAAACGCAAACGCTATGAGTATCATTTCAGGAGAAAATGAGCTGCAATATCGCTTTGGAAATTTCTACCAAGGTGCGTTCAGTTTATTTTGGAAAAAAGACATCACTTACAAAAAGAAAAAAATTCAACCTGGAAGCCAGGTATTCGATCAGGTGAATAGTCGAACAATTAGCGTTATACCCGCCTTTGGAATCAATTACGAACGCGTGGAAGCCGACAAAGAATTTGGCAGAGAAAAAATGTACACTGGCAGCACACGCTACTTTGGCAATATCTCCTTCGATGTATTAGTAGGCGATCTAGCTCTGAGCTTGTTTTACCAACATGCCCTTTACACGGATATCACATTCGTGCAGCCCGATGCCACTTCTAGAATTGGCGGGGCATTCACCCTTAGTTTTTAATCATCCACCGCTGCACTTTCATCCTTTAGGTCAAGGTATGCTAAAGCTACTGGCCTAAAATCTAAAATTCACCTGTTTAGGTGAATTTTTTTATTATAATTCCACATACTCCATGTTTTTCCTTGACCTGGAAAGCATCGGAGGATTCTGCTTAAAGTAAAATTATCCATCAAAACGCCTGTATTCATAGATACTTTCCTAAAAGTAAGTATTATTCATTAATGAAAGTAATACACTTCAGATACTATTAATCTCCATATTTGTACATCGTAATTCATCCATTTCAAATAAAAATATCCATGAAAATAGCCATAATTGGAACAGGAAATCTCGGAGCAGCGCTAGCAACTAAATGGGCAAATGCAGGACACGTCATCCTACTGGGAGTGCAGGATTCACAAAATTTCAAAGGAAAGCATCTATTGAGTAATATCAATACGTCAGTGCATTCCATCCCTGATGCCGTACAACAAGCGGAAGTTGTATTGCTTGCTACACCCGCTACTGCAACAGTGGATGTCGTTCAAAAGCTTGGCGACACCACAAACAAAATCATCATTGATGCCATGAATATCGTCCTGGGGCGCGGGCCGCAAGGTTATAAGCACACCACCGAAGCAATATTAGATAATACTCAAAGTAAAGACATCGTAAAGTGTTTTAACACCACTGGCTACAACAACGTTGAAAATCCCAACTATGGAGATGTTACAATCGATTTATTCGTAGCGGGCGATAGTAGGCCAGGAAAGGCCGCCGCCATTCAATTAGCAAAAGACGCTGGATTCGCAGAATGTTATGACATTGGTGGCAATGATAAATTCGAATTGATGGAACAGTTCGCTTGGTTTTGGATCAATTTAGCCATGTTTCAGCAGCAAGGACGCGAAATCGGATTCAAGCTTCATAAAAGATAAAACCGACATTCTAGCTGGAATAGATCAGAATTGATGTTTTAGTATAGCACGAAGGACCCCATCTTAGCTTCCCACGATTAGACTTGTTTTGATTGAGTACCTGAATTTCATTTCTTTAAATTCGTTCATCATTAAATCAAAACCGCTATGAAAAAAATTTTACTCTCATTTGGAATCATCGCTGGACTTGGAGCGTCCGCTCAAGTAAACAACTTCTCGGTTGGTGATGTCATTCCCGACTTTACAATTACAGATGTTGACGGTGTCGAACACCGACTCTATGAGTACTGTGATAACGGACAATATGTAATGCTCGATTTCTTCTTCGACACTTGTCCTCCCTGTATCCAAACTACTCCCATTTTCAATCAGCTTCACGAAACTTATGGTTGTAATGGTGGTGACCTCGTTTGTCTTTCAGTCAACAATGGAACAGATTCTGATGCCGAGGTGCTCGCATTTGAAGAAAACTACGGAGGTACATATTCGCACTCTCCAGCTATCAGTGCAGACGGTGGCAGCACCGCTGTGGATGATCTTTTTGGAATTTCTGCATATCCTACTTATTGCTTGATTGGACCAGACCGTACGCTCGTAAACGCTGATATTTGGCCTATTACAAGCCTTACTTCATTTACATCTGTTCTTCCGAGTGACATTCAACCACAAGCTTGTGCATTGACTGTTGAAGAAAATACTGAGGTGAGCAACATTCGTTTATTCCCAAATCCAGCGAATGAAAATACCACCCTTACTTTCACACTTAACAGCGCTCAAACAGTAATCGCAGCAGTTTACAATGTTCTCGGTGAGCGCGTGTTTGAATTTAACAATGGCACTGCTCCAGCTGGAGTTCAACGTATCGACATCAATACATCTGAATTTGCAAATGGAAGTTATGTGATTCAGCTACAAGTGGGAAATACCCGTACCTCACAAACTTTGATAGTACAATAATTTAGTATTCCATATTTAAAGAACCCCAAGCAAAAGCTTGGGGTTCTTTTATAATGATAAAAATACTTCCTCATGAACATTTTTGCAAAAAGAGCTGCCCTGATCGCTGTTTTCTTCTCTATTAATTTCTCTTTTACATGGTCTCAAAATTTGATTCTAAACTCAGGTTTTGAAAATGGTCTCTCAGGATGGGGATTGGTAAATGAAAACTCGAACACCGCAATTGCAGAAACCGTTAGTACTACTTTCTTTTCTGGAAATAGCTGCGGCAAGATTACCTTACTCGGCGAAGGCGCTCTCGGTGGATTTGCACAAAATGTTCTTCTCGAAAATGGCGCCACTTACGAAGTGAGATGCATGTGTAAGGCAGATGCACTCAACGGAATCGCATTACCCTATCTCAACATCGACAACAATTCTCTTCTGTTAGAATTCGGTATTATTCCCATCAGCGGAACAACAGAATGGTACGAAGCAAAAGCGCGTTTTATATCCCCAGAAGCCGCAACCAACGCTACTTTCTTTCTTTTCGTGCAAGGAAGCAGTGGCGTCGCATTTTTTGACGATGTTACATTTACAAAAATTATCAATGACGGAAATGCCAATTTTAGTGTCAGTTTAAATTCAACTGCTGGCAATGTGAATCCTTACATGCACGTCAACGCGGGCCCAATTAATCCTCCCTTTGCACAAGATCTCTCTCAAGATTTTCAAGAACTTGGAATTACCAGTGTGCGTACCCATGACTTTTATGGTCCATGCGATATACATACCATTTTTCCCGATTTCAATGCTGATGTGAATGATCCTAATAGCTACTCATTCGAAGCATCTGATGAAGTCATTGCAGCCATCGTTGCTACTGGATCAGATGTATTCTTTCGTCTGGGTGAAAGCTTCAGTGGCAATTCATTATACAATGCGCCGCCTGCTGACAATCAAAAGATGGCCGATATCTGTAAAAATATAGTTCGCCATTACAATGATGGTTGGAATAATGGATTCAATTATAACATTGAATACTGGGAAATTTGGAATGAGCCCGATCTGTATCACTTCTGGAGTGGTACTGCCTATGAATTCACCACCATGTATGGTGTAATCGCGAATACCCTAAAATCATATAATCCCAACCTAAAGATTATTGGCCCAGCTGTATCAAGCATGGTCAGCGAGTGGTTTGTAGATGAGTTCCTTTCAGGCGTTAGTCAGTTCGACTATCCTTTAGACGGATTCTCCTATCACATGTACTACATGGCCAATCCTTATGGTTTCGTGGATATGGATAAAAGAGCAGAACAAAAGCTCGCTCAATATGGTCTTCAAAATGTACCCCATTATTTGACAGAGTGGAACAATTACGCCTATAGTTCTAATGGAACCACGGAGATTTGGCGCAACGATCCTTTCTCCGGAGCCTCTAGTGCTGCTACGCTGATTTATCTTCAAGATACAGAAATCGTACAAGCGCATCGCTATCGTTCCAATGAATTTCTTTTTGGATTATTCGACGACAACAGCAACATCAATTACTCAGGCTTAGCATATCAACAATTTAGTTCTTTTGTAGATCATCCGCAACGTCTCGCTACTATCGGTGGTGACTCATTGGGATTTGCGCTATTGGCCGCACAAAACCTGAATGGTAGCCAAATTCAACTCTCTGTTGCAAACAATAGTACAGCCCATGAAAGTTACAGTATTCAGTTTGACGATATTGCTGCTGATACTTTCTATACTTATGACATTTCCCGCATTGATAGCACACATCTCAATCAGCCTTATAGCAGTGGAGTATTGAACAATTCGACACCAATTTTACAAGTTCCATGCGCTGCGCCCTTCGTAGATAAAATCACACTCACCCGTCAACAAGGAGATAGCGTTGAGGAAAAAGAAATGAAAGCCGCGCTCAATTTGTCACCCAATCCAGCAATAGATATTGTAAAATTTACAATAACCAGTGATATAGAAGGAGCTTCTAATTTGATAGTTATTGACGCCCAAGGAAAAATTGTAAAGCAAGAAAAACTTTATATATCCAATGGTAGTGGTACGTTGAATGTTCAAGAATTAAGCCCCGGTAATTACCAATTCATTTTGATCAAAGATGGGAAAATATATAATAGTAAACTGGTAAAACATTAGATGTAAATCATAGTGCAGCGTTTCTTTAGAATTGGCGTCATAAGTGTATACCAATTATCACCACTATGAAAAGCAATCAGCTTTTGGGAGCATTCATCATTTTCACTTCATCTCTAGTGAACGCACAAGGAAATCTTCCCACCATTAAAGCCTCCAATGATCAGGTAGCCATCAAAGCATATTCTGTAAGACAGGAAAATGCCTGGACCATCATGCCGGAATACCGTCCTGATATCTATGAAACCTCTTCTCAAAGCGTCACATTCTATACCGATTTAGACTCTATTACTTTGAAATCTCGCCGTGATTATGACGTTCAAGACTTCATCATTCTTCTCAACAAACGAGATACTGCATATACTCAAGTGAAATTCATGCCGTCTCGATTAGCGATTCTTAAAGGAGCAGCAGTTTACAACTCAGACGACGAGCGGTACGTCCCTTCATTTACCTATCAAAAAAACACCTCCCCAGATCTTACCGATCTGAGAAAAAAATTAAACCTCGACTCAATTGCTGGAAAAGGAAATGAATTATCTCAAATATTCAACCTCCTTGATTGGGTTCACCGCACCATCCGCCACGATGGTAGCAGCAATAATCCCGACGTTCGAAATGCCCTTGGAATAATCAATGTCTGTAAACATGAGAACCGCGGAGTAAATTGTCGTATGATGGCCATTGTCCTCAATGAGTGCTATCTTGCATTGGGCATTGCATCACGCTACGTTACGTGCATGCCCAAGGAATCCGAGTTTGATGATTGTCATGTCATCAACGCAGTATTCAGCAAGGAATTGAATAAATGGATTTGGATCGATCCTACTTTTGCTGCTTATGTAATGGATGAAAATGGACAGCTTCTCGGCATTGAAGAGGTGCGACAACGTCTCATAGACAACAGACCGCTTATACTCAACGCTGATGCCAACTGGAACAGAGAAAACTTACAAACCAAAGAAGATTATTTAGAAAACTATATGGCTAAAAACCTCTACCGCCTACAATGCCCTATAAATAGCCAATTCAACGTTGAGACCAAAAGCAACGGGAAAGAAATAGCATATATCGAGCTATTGCCTTTAGATGGTATAGAACAAACACCCCAATACGAGACAGTTTTAAACCAAGAATCAAAAGTTACCTTTCAATTTTACAAGACAAATAATCCCCAAACCTTCTGGGCCAAACCAGAGTAGAGAAAGATTGGAAGATTGGAAGATTGAGAGATTGGAATTTGGAAATTGTCGTTACGGAGGGACTGGAGGTACAGCCTATC
>CANGVZ010000005.1 GCA_947457285.1 Flavobacteriales bacterium
TGTTTGGATCAGTTCCAATCGGTCCTTCATCCACATTCGTGATTCCATCATTATCACAATCATTCGTTGCAAGTGCATTCGGATTTGGATCGCATGGGTTCAATGGATCACTGCCGCCATCTACTTCATCACCATCATTCACACCATCACCATCTGTATCAGGATTGTTTGGATCGGTACCAATCGGCAATTCTTCTGCATTCGTCAATCCATCGTTATCACAATCGTTCGTCGCAAGTGCATTTGGATTTGGATCACATGGATTCAATGGATCGCTGCCGCCGTTCACTTCATCACCGTCATTGATTCCATCACCGTCAGTATCAGGATTGTTTGGATCAGTTCCAATCGGTCCTTCATCCACATTGGTAATTCCATCATTATCACAGTCATTCGTTGCAAGTGCATTCGGATTTGGATCGCATGGGTTCAAGGGATCGCTGCCACCTGTCACTTCGTCACCGTCATTGATTCCATCACCGTCTGTATCAGGATTGTTTGGATCAGTTCCAATCGGCAATTCTTCTGCATTCGTCAATCCGTCGTTATCACAATCGTTCGTCGCAAGTGCATTTGGATTCGGATCACATGGATTCAATGGATCGCTGCCGCCGTTCACTTCATCACCGTCATTGATTCCATCACCGTCAGTATCAGGATTGTTTGGATCAGTTCCAATCGGTCCTTCATCCACATTCGTGATTCCATCATTATCACAATCGTTCGTTGCGAGTGCATTCGGATCTGGATCACATGGGTTCAATGGATCGCTGCCGCCATCTACTTCATCGCCATCGTTCACTCCATCATTATCAGAGTCAGGATCAGATGGATTGGTACCATTCACGCCTTCGTCACCGTTGTTCAATCCATCATTATCACAATCTGCCAATAGGTCGAAAAGATCACAAGAAAGTACAGTAATAAAGATGGTATCATTCACACATTGTACGGGAAGTGGTGTGCCATCATCGCAAATCTGAACGACAATTTCTTCAACTCCAAAGAATCCAGTGTTTGGGGTGTAAAGAAATGTTCCATCCGGATTAATCGAAATAGAACCATTGACCGGACCTTCAAGCGGAGTCGTATTAACAACCAGATTGCCATCAATATCAAAGTCGCCAGCATCTGTCAAATCGCCTGAAGCGGGATTATTCAATGAAACGGTGATAAACTCATTATCGATGACGGGCGCATCATTGATTGCATTAACTGTAACGATCAAATTTGCCTGATCGCATAAAGCAGGGTTTCCAGTATCACAAATTTCATAAACAATAACCGCAACTCCATTAAAATTTGAAGTTGGTGTGAACACTGCATCTCCATTTGAAGTATTCAAAACCCAGGTTCCCTCAGCTGTTGAAATGGAGGTTTGAACACCTACGGTTGTAGGGTCTAAATCTATATTACTAACAAGTAGCGTATGATCAACGTCACTATCATTGGTTAGAATGTTGTTTAATGTGACAGCTACATCTTCATCTGTGCTTGCAGTGTTATCCTCGGCCACAGGGGCGTCATTCACCGATGTTACTTCAAATGTTATGATTGCCTGATCACATGCTACAGGAAAAGCTGCATCACACAACTCATAAGTCAACGTAGCTGTGCCATTAAAGTTTGGAGCCGGTTCGAAAGTCACCTCTCCGTTAAGTGGATTGTAAGTCCAATCTCCCTGCGAATTCGAAACACTTGTTTGTATCCCGCCTAAACTTGTATTTAAATCAATACTAAACTGACCTAATCCATTGGTTGGCGCGGTCGGGTTGCCCTCTACATCTGTATCATTGGTGAGAATTGTAATTATTCCACCAACACCATCTTCAATCAGTGTGCCTCCATTATCATCATTGGCGACTGGCGCATCATTCACTGATGACACATTCACCGTGAGATTTGCTTGATCGCAGAGTACCGGACTGCCAGTATCACATATTTCATATGGGATTACTGCTGTGCCCGCAAAGTCAGCTGCTGGCGTAAAGGTCACGTTAGAATTAGTAGTATTCAAAACCCAAGTTCCTTCGGCAGTTGCAATACTGGTCTGAATACCAGGGGTATTTACATCAAGGTCAATATTAGTTGCAAGCAATGCATTGTCCACATCACTATCATTGCCGAGGATATTAGCTAATACAACTGGAGTATCTTCAGTGGTATTGGTTGTATTGTCTGAGGCAATAGGAGCATCGTTTACCGGAGTGACATCAAATGTGATTACCGCGTTGTCACAAAGTGAAGGGGTTCCTGGGTCACACAGCACATAGATCAATGAAGCTGTGCCACTGAAGTTATCCGCAGGATTGAAAGTTACAATTCCTGTAGAAGTATTGTACGTCCAAACTCCTTGGGTATTCGTAACGCTTGTTTGAATTCCAGCCACTGTATTATTCAAATCAACCGTAAATTCTCCAACACCATTCGTTGGTGCTGTAGGATTACCATCAGGATCAACGTCATTCAATAATATATTCGCTGTACCATCGGGTCCATCTTCTGTTATCGTTCCTACGTTATCATCATCTGCGAATGGAGGATCATTTACTGGTGTAACAGTGACAATTAGATTGGCTTGTGCACATAACACTGGACTTCCTGTATCGCATATTTGATAAGGGATAGAAGCAGTTCCATTAAAGTTTGAAAATGGCGTGAATACCACATTGCCATTAGTCGCATTCAAAACCCAAGTTCCGGAAGCAGTTAAGATATTGGTCTGAATCCCTGCTACACCTGGATTCAAATCAATATTTGCAAATGTCAGTGTGTTGTCTACATCAGTATCATTAGCAATGATATTCGTTAATGTCACTGCAGTATCTTCGTTTGTAGTTGCTGTGTTATTGACTGCAACAGGAGCGTCATTTACCGATGTTACATTGAATGTTATTACAGCTTGATCACACAAACCCGTTGGATCGCATAGCTCATAAGTTAGAGTTGCAACTCCACTAAAATTGTTCGCGGGATCAAATGAAATCACTCCAATTGAAGATGTATATGTCCATATACCCTGAGCATTGGTAACCAATGTTTGAAGACCTGCATTGCTAGGGTTCAAATCCACTGTAAATGTTCCCACTCCATTGGTAGGAGCACTGGGATTGCCATCTCCATCAGTATCATTAGAAAGAATATTTACTGTACCGTTTGCTGCATCCTCTGTAAGTGTGCCACCATTATCATCATTAGCTACTGGAATGAAGTTCGGGTCCGGAGTTGCAGTACTGCTGTCATTGGATGAATCATTATCAAATCCACCATAGCTGACACTGGCAGTATTAGAATAAGTTCCTGTTCCAAGCACAGTAGCCACCACTGTGAGCGTTCTACTTACACCTACTGCTAATGAAGAGATATTCCAGTTTGGTGCAGACCACGTACCAGCTGAGGGAGTTACAGAAACAACCGAATATCCATTCGGTATGACATCATTCACTACAACATTGTTCGCGACATTAGGTCCGTTATTGGTAAGGGTTATAGTAAAAGTAATATTACTTCCTACCGTTGGTGAAAGTGAGCTAGCAACCTTCTCAACCTCGAGATCTGTACTACAAATTGTTGGAACCAAGAATACAGCTGCTGTGGTTATTGTTCCAACGTTCCCACTGGTTGCCCCGTTAGCTGTAAACTCTGTAACCGCGGCAGAATTGGAGTTTCCGTTGGCACCGCCGTTTACTGTTTTAACCGAGTTGTCGGTTGTGACGTCAAGAGCAATAACACCACCGCCACCACCGCCACCGGGTCCCTCAGACTCATTGCTGCCTATGATTTGATCTCCACCATCCCCACCGTTTGCTTGTATGTTCTGAGTATTTACAATCGAAGTAGCACTAATGAGAATGGTACCACCACCACCACCACCACCAGGTGCGTCATTTCCTCCACCTACCGTATTGGGAGCGGTCTGTCCATTGGCCGTGATTGTGCCTGTTCCACTTATTGTATTATCTACAAGAAGGAATACGATTCCACCTCCATCGCCACCATCAGAATTGGCACTGTTGTTTCCATCGCCTGCACCACCACCACCACCAAAGAAAATTTGATTTTGAAAAGCCGAAGAAATGATAGGACGGCCGCCCAACCCCCCCACTGCATCACGATTATCTCCTCCCCATGCTCTAACAACATCCGCTGCAGGATTCCCTGGAGCAATCGTATTAGCAGGATAGGAAGGTCCCAAGGTACAAGCATCTCCATTGGAACTTGCAAAGCTGTATCCTCCGCGTCCACCACCAGAGGAAGTGGTCAATGCATTGCCGTTTGCAATGTAATCAGGATCTAATGCCCAAGCACCAGGATTACCGCAGCCTCCCGTAAAATCATTCATCACACCAGCCCCTCTAAACCAGTTAGCGACTACACCTCCGTTGGCGCCTCCGCCCCCACCAGCATTGTGGCCATTTCCACCACCACCTCCATTCGCGGGAGCTCCTCTTCCATATCGCCCACCATATAGATTGTCATAGTCATCACGATATCCCGCAATACTCTCACCTTTTTCAGCACCTGCGCTCGATGAATTAGAAAAATAAATGGCCTGAAAAGTAGCACTAGCGGGTGAGGTGTCGTTATCAATAGTACCACCTCTAAAACCAGCTCCCAAAGCTGAAATGGAACCATTGTTCACTACATCATTCGCGGCCAAAGTAACAACTCCACCTCTACGTCGCGTAGCGGCAGAAGGGTCTGGACCACCAAAATTGGGATGTCCCCATGGAACCGCCGCAACGCTTGCTCCGCTATTTATGGTAAGTGTAGTGTACTGAGGAATTCGAATTAATTGAACATACTGAGCAGCAAAAAAAGAATAAGCTGAATTACAATCAAGTGTAATTGTATTACCCGAAACTGCTTGAACATAAAATATCTCATAGCGTCCCGAACCATTATAATTGGTTACCGCTCCATAATCAATTGTATTCGCTCCATTGATAATAGCACCTTGTGCCTGATAAATCATCACTCGATCGCCCACTGCCAATGAATTCGATGAGAATACCGATGAATTGGATACAAAACCTGCAGGATAATACGATATGCCATCGCGATTCAGATTGCTTATGTTGTCTACAGTCACCACATTGGTGCCTTGTGGTACATCACTCACAATTCGCGCATAACGGTTGACTACCGTATTTGATGCTGTTATGGTAACAGCACCATCCTTTCCTGGCTGAGCCATTGATGAGCCAGCAATCAAGATCAACATTATCACAAGCACGAAAAGCTTGGTCAATGCATTAAAGGTTCTATACATAAAAATAAATTATAATGTTCTGGGATAATAGCCGGTCTAGTTAAATTCCTTGATGAATAATTGCATCACGAAACTCAACCACAAAGGAACCTTGTATAAAACTTTGATTTATAAACAAAGGACAAGGTTATTAACACCTTTAGATGCAAAGCAACTCTGCTACCACAAATCTTGGTATAGAAACACCCAGTAAAGACATAAAGACCAATTGCAGGGGAATTAAATTAGAATGCCTCTCCTGTATAGAGATAAAATCCTCTCCCCTCGGGTGTGAACGCAATGTCCGCGCGAATGAAAATATCCTTTTTAGGAAAAACTAAAAACCTCAAACCAGCACCACCAGCAGGCATCCACCGCTTTTCCACTAGCATCGAAGGTTCATCTGCTACACTTCCGATAGATGTAAACACCGTAGCTCCAAAACGTTTGCTCCATTTAAATGGAAGCCAGCGATATTCCACCTGGAACGCGGTGTAATTTTTATCTCTAAACCTGCCTGTATAATACCCTCGCATCATGCTCTCTCCGCCCACAAGCGCCAATTGATTGAAGGGAACATCACCATTTTGAAAAATTCCAACAGCTTGAAAAGCGAGAACCTGCTTTTCTCTAATCTTTTTAAAATATCGAAAGTCACTCACTATGCTATTGAATTGATAGCGGCTTCCAATGGCAGGATCATAATGAAGATAACCTAACTCTGCAAAAACCCCATCTCTGACATTTAGTGCATTCTTGCGGCTGTCATATACCAAGCCCAAGCCCAAGCCCAAATTGGTAGAACCGTATGCGCCGCGCAGACTTCCATGAGGATGTTCCGCCTCATCAGCAAAACGGACATTATACAATCGTTGATAATCTATTTCTAATCCAACAAAAAAATTCTTACTAATCTTTCTAAGTATCCTCTCTTTTATCAGTGTATAATCTGCGTCCAAAACCGTTTCATCCTCCTTTTTAGTATCGATTCCAACACCAAAATAGTAAAGAGGAAATCTCTGAAATCTCAACCTTCCGAGAAAAAACCAGTTATCATTATTGCTATAGAGAAAATGATCAAACCAAGCTCCGTACTGTCGATTTAAAGTAGCAAAAGAAAAGAGCTGCACTTCGCTCAAACGATTCCTTTGATAATCTCCTTTAGCATAATAGAGATACAAACCTGAAAAGCCCAACTCGAGGCTAGTCTCAGGAGAATAGGCGACTACTGGATATAATAAAATCTTGGGCTTAGCCAAATCCATGCTATCATTCAAAAAACGATATGCATAGTTCCAAACCTTCGTACGAAAACGAACAGTATCCGCTTGTTGTGCATCACCCGTTGCAACGAGTGCCAACAAAAATATAGAGATTAAAATCCCCCTAATTAAACTCAATTTAATTTATAAATATAAATGGTTTCTAAAGAATTCTTGTCATTGAGGGTATGCAACAGGACATCAAACCAGCCAGCCTCGACTTTTGTTTCAAATGTCATATTGGGGAAATAGGCTTGAATTGCATCTATTCTTTCTTTGAGATTTTCATCATTATAAAAAAGAATATAATTAGGCCTCGACTTTGGTTTGATGGTTCCCTCATGCTTTTTCTCCCAAGACTCCATCATCCTAATCTCACTTGCATAGTCGGTAGAACTTCTAAAAATATAGTACCAATCCCATGTTCCAGAATAAAACTGAGGAACTAAACTGCCGCTTTCACCCTGTCTAAAATCCTGGATGAAATTCTTACAATCTCCTTGTTCGTATAAATAGAGCATAGCCTCTACTCGAGCGCGCTTACTGTAGGTTGTGGCAAGAACGAGCATGCCAGTAATATTGATTATCCAAAAGAAAATCCATATTGACTTAAGCACCGTCTTTCTTGTCAACCAAAATGCGCTTTGATCTACGAAGCGGTTCCATCCAATCACTCCCAGCATAATAAATAATGGTAGAATTGGAAATATAAATCGCTCTTGGCGATTAGGATAGATTATATGAAAAACGATAAAAATAATTACTGGTAAAAAAATAAAGAATGAGCGTTTCCACTCCTTGAAAAATCCGAAAGCGAGCATCAGGCTCACAGGGGGTAAAATGATGTATCCAATGAATGACAAATACGTTGCCCATGAACCCGGATAATTGAGCGCATTTTCAGCATTGTAACCAAAGTAACCCATCAAATGTTGGAAAGGCTTTCCTCCCCAAAGAAGCACATCATCTATCTGTGTTAAAAAGAAGGCTGTGAATGCCACCAAACCAAACACGATAAAGTTCTTTACTTCTTTTTGGAATAAAAATATAATACCTGTAAACGCGACTACTAAAACGGTTTGATATCGAAAACCAACTGCCAATCCCATGATAAATGCGGCAAGTATAAGCTGTTTAACACCAATAGAAAGCTGGTTGCCAAAATCTGATTGCAGTGTCAAAGAAGTATTTCCAAATGGAAGTCTCGTATTGATTATTTTAAATGCATTGTTCTTCAGTAAAATCCAGAATCCTGCAAGAAGAGGAGGCATCGAAACAAACTCCACTAGATTACGAACAGAATAATTCGGCATAATAGCAATCAAGGCCAACAACAATCCAACTTGAAATGCATTCTTTTTATTTGAAATTCGCTCAGTAATTTTATAGGAAAAATAAATTGTAAGAAGCGAATACAAAGAATGAATCAAGCGTATCACGAACATCTGATGATCCGGACTTTCAAGTCCAAGAAGATTCATAGTCTTAAAAAACACAAATAAGAATCCCAGATAAAAAAAACTGATTGGCTCTGGAGACTCCCTGTCGTTGCCCATTCCAGGAGCCCATTCATTGAAATTGAATCCATCAGCCCAACTTGCACTTGGCTCCACTGTCAAAAAGTGGTCATCGTGCATCATATATCCCTTCGCAAAAAAAACCGCCACCACCCTCACCGCAAAAGCAAGAATTAAAAGAAATAATAATGGTTTTTTTTCTATAAATAATTTCATCAAATACTCCCTATTATCTTATTACCCTATTATCTTATTATCCTATTATCCTATTATCTTATTACCCTATTATCTTATTATCCTATTACCCTATTACCCTATTACCCTATTACCCTATTATCCTATTACCCTATTCCCTACACCTGTAGAACCCCTGTAGAGTAAGCCCTTTCCGCAGGTGCATTATTCGCTGCCTCAATACCCATGCTGATCCACTTTCGTGTGTCTATAGGATCAATAATAGCATCCAACCACAATCTAGCCGCAGCGTAATAAGGTGATGTCTGCGCGTCATATCGCGCTTTGATTTTGTTATACAATTCCTCTTCTCTTTCCTTCGTAATCTCCTCTCCTTTTGCTTTCAACGAAGCCACTTCTATTTGAAGAAGAACTTTCGCCGCTTGCGCTCCTCCCATTACTGCAACTTGTGCTGTAGGCCAACCTACAATGAGTCGCGGATCGTAGGCTTTTCCGCACATTGCATAATTGCCAGCGCCATAGCTATTGCCCGTTATAATTGTGAACTTAGGCACAACACTATTAGCCTGAGCATTTACCATCTTCGCGCCGTCCTTGATGATTCCCCCATGTTCCGAACGCGACCCAACCATAAAGCCGGTAACGTCTTGAAGAAAAATGAGCGGAATATTTTTCTGATTGCAATTCATTATAAAGCGTGCAGCTTTATCGGCACTATCGCTGAAGATGACACCTCCCAGTTGCATTCCATCCTTCTTACTTTTCACCACCAAGCGCTGATTCGCCACTATCCCCACTGCCCAGCCATCCACTCTGGCATAAGCACATACGATTGTCTTTCCGTACTCCTCTTTATACTCCATCAACTCACCGCCGTCAACGATGCATGACAAAATTTCCCTTACATCATAAGGCTTCGTGCGATCCTCGGGTAAAATACCATATAAGTCGCGTGCGCTGCGCTTAGGCTCTACCGACTTCACTCGATCGAATCCAGCTTGTTTTTGTGATTTGCCAAACTTGTCGATTATATTTCTAATACGATCCAATGCGTCTTTGTCATCCTTCGCTTTGTAATCGGTAACGCCAGAAATTTCACAATGCGTAGTAGCCCCTCCAAGTGTTTCATTGTCGATATCCTCGCCAATTGCCGCCTTCACAAGGTAAGAGCCGGCAAGAAAGATTGTCCCCGTTTTATCGACAATCAGAGCCTCGTCCGACATGATGGGGAGATATGCCCCTCCAGCTACACACGAACCCATCACAGCAGCGATTTGTGGAATCCCCATGCTACTCATGATAGCGTTATTGCGAAAGATTCTTCCAAAATGCTCCTTATCAGGAAAAATCTCATCCTGCATCGGCAGATAAACTCCCGCGCTATCTACTAAGTAAACAATCGGTATTCGATTTTCCATCGCAATTTCTTGCGCACGCAGATTCTTCTTTCCTGTTATCGGAAACCATGCTCCGGCCTTTACGGTAGCATCATTGGCCACTACCAGACAGAGTCTTCCTTGAATATAACCCATCACCACCACCACTCCTGCGGCTGGACAACCGCCATGTTCGGCATACATCTCATCTCCAGCGAAGGCTCCGATCTCTATTCGTTGCGATCCTCTGTCCAACAAATAGTCAATCCGTTCTCGCGCAGTCAACTTGCCGCGCTCGTGTTCCTTATCGATCTTCGATTTACCTCCGCCCAGGTTTATCTTTTCAAGAAGACGATTCAATTGGGACACCAACTGCATCATCTTGTCTTCATTCTTATTAAACTCTAACTCTTTTGTATTTGCCATTTTCATTGAATGGATGTGTGCGCGAATTTAAAGACTCCTTACCCTTATTTTCGCGTTATGAAACATTACTTCTACGCGATTTGTCTTTTTTTGGCCTCATGCGGTGATCAAAGCAGTACTGAATTGTCATTAAAAGAAGGCAAATCATTTAAACCGAAGTATGCTCAAGGCTTTGAAATCATTGAATTTGACAACAAGAAACAGATCATTCTCTTTGATCTTGAAAACCCTGGTGATACCCTTGAAGTTATTGAAATAAGTCAAGCCTCACAAAATATCGCCTGTCTTTCAACCACCCACCTCTCTTTCTTTGACAAGCTTAAGAATCTCCATGCAGTAAAAGCTGTGGCTTTTGCTGATCTGGTGAGAAACTCCAATGCCCGCGCAGCCATCGACAATAAAAAAATACAGAATTTAAGTTCCGCTGATGATGTCGACCTAGAAGTCCTTATTTCATTGAAACCTGATTGGTTTTTTGTCTATCCCTACGGACATGGAAGTTATGAAAAATATACATCAAAGGGAATACGCTGCTTTCCAGTTTCGGAATACTTAGAAAAACACCCTCTGGGCAGAGTTGAATGGATAAAGGTGTTCGGTGCTGTTGTTGGACAAGACTCCCTTGCTAGTTCTGTTTTTGCAGATATAGAAAATAAATACTTGAAAATTAAAGATGAAAATACCAAAGCCAACGGTCAAAGACCCTGCGTATTTACTGGTAGCGAAGAGGGTGGGATGTGGTACGCTCCCCCTGGCAACAGCTTTCAATCAATTTTGATTAATGATGCCGGGGCAAACTATATTCTCAACGATTCCGTCTCCAACAGAAACATTGCTCTTCCCTTCGAATCTATGGTTGATCTTGTGTTTGATTGCGATTTCTGGGGCCGCGTCGAATATTCAACCGAAGCACTTTCCTATGATGCCATTGCACAGGAAGACAGTCGCTTCACTAAAATCAAAGCTTTTCAAAACAAGCAGGTATTTTATTGCAATACCAATGAAAAGGATTACTTCGGCGACGCCATCATCGAGCCACATCACATACTCAATGACCTGACTCACATCTTTCATCCATCAAATGATGGTTATGAATTCAGGTACTTTGAACCTGTAAAATGATTAAGGACGAATCCTAAACACCAGACCAAAAGAAAAATCCATTCCCCTTGCCTCTAATGTACCATCATGGTTGGTGAGATCAAATACAGAATTGTTGATGGTAAATTCTTCCAGGTCAAAATTGTGGGTATCATAACCTAACCCTACGTTGAATCCTATTGGCCCGTCTCCAAAGAATTTTGAATATCCAAGATTAAGTCTTATCCCTCCACCTCTGTAGGTTGCAACAGACTCCGAAACGACACCGAAACTGGTCGTTTTTTCACGCAGTTCCAACGCAGATCGATGAAGCCCAAGCCCAAGAAACAATCGAGATTTTTCTCTACTGAGAAGGTTAAACTCTCCTGAAACTCCAACCACAACAAAAGAGTTGCTCTTTCCTGCATTGTCTTCTTCTGGGTCATAGATATAAGCTCCAAACTTCATGTCGATGCCCGCTGTGATTCTATTGGTAAAATCATACCTCAAATCAAGATTGAAATGCTGTGTGGCCGCTCCGCTGGTATCCGAATCGGAAACCTCAAAACCTGCGACGGAATAGCTCAACTCAGATAAAGTAGCGTAACCGGCAAGGCCATAACTTCCTCTTATTTGAAACTCTTTTTCCCTCTGAGAAAAAACGAAGGTACTGAATAACACCAATAAGGTGAGCAGTGTGATTTTTTTCATAGTGTCCAAATGTAATAAAAAGCAAAAAAAAGAGGCTGTCTTTGGGACAGCCTCGGTTAATATTTTGTGACTTTAAGCTTAGTTCAAAATGACATGAACTTGCTTCATTTTTTTCGAAGTTCGCACGCTCAACGCTTTAGAATAATCCAAAATGTTGCGGAGGCAAGCTTCACTAGGCTCCACTTCATTGTCGTGGGTTGCCTTTGGTAGGACATCTTCTACCATTTTTCTTTCGTTTTGAGTAAAATCTACTAAATCTTGAAGTGTAAAATGGGACATAGGCGGGTTTTGTTTTATGACCAGCTAACGTCCCATTTCTAACTTTATTATAACATCTTCATTTTTTTTTATGAAAGTGTCATTTCAATTTGATGCTTCTCGATGAGTTTGCGCAAATTGATCAATGCATAACGCATTCTACCCAAAGCTGTATTGATACTAATATTCAATGAATCTGAGATTTCTTTGAAACTCATATCATAGTAAAGACGCATCATTACAATCTCCTTCTGCTCGGCAGGAAGCTGGTTCAAAAGCTTCTTGGCATCTGCCAAAACCTGCTTATTGATATTGATCTGCTCTGAATTCTTTTCACCACTGCCAATGTAGTCAAACGGATCGTAATCATCGTTTGCACGGCTCATAGGCATCTTCTTTTTTACGCGGAAGTAGTCTATGCACAAGTTATGTGCAATGCGCATGATCCAGGCACTGAATTTTCCTTCTTCATTGTACTGTCCGTCCTTCAAAGCCTGGATGGCTTTCATAAATGTGTCCTGAAAAATGTCCTCTGCGGCAGCTCTGTCTTTTACGTACATCGTAATTTTTCCGAAAACTCGGCTCTTGTAACGCTTCAACAATTCTTGGAAACATTCCTCGTGCCCACGAATGTAGGCTTCTACCAACTGACGATCTGTGTGTTCACTAAGACGCATAACGACCTCCTCTTTTTAATGAGTTCTACTTGATTTTGATTAGAACAAAGAGTAAAGTCTGTCTATAGGCGCAAATGTGTCTTAGTAGGATTTGTTTCGTAACGATGCAAATCCTGGGTTATTGTGTATCCCGAAATATTTTTTCGGTTATGACAAAAATACGATTTTTTTTCTAAATACCCTACCCAACCTCTATTATTTAAATCAAGTCGCTGATAAACAGATAATTACAACTAATGAACAACCGGTAAAAATTGTGGTTTCTCTTTCGACATTTGCACTCCCTCCCCCTATAGTTGATAGCGATATGAAGAAAAAAGCCCAAAACCTCGAAGATCCAAAGCAAAATATTATCATAAAAGGAGCGAGGGTTCATAACCTTAAAAATGTTTCAGTTACTATTCCCAGAAACAAACTCACTGTAATTACGGGACTTAGCGGTAGCGGAAAATCAAGCCTAGCCTTTGATACGCTTTTCGCAGAAGGACAAAGAAGATACGTTGAAAGTCTTTCCAGCTACGCTCGCCAGTTCTTGGGACGCCTTGATAAGCCTGAAGTTGATTGTATTGTCGGGATTTCTCCTGCTGTGGCCATAGAACAAAAGGTAACCAGCAGAACCTCACGATCTACCGTTGGCACCACCACAGAGATCTATGATTATATGAAATTACTTTTTGCACGTGTTGGCAGAACCTACTCTCCTGTCAGCGGCAAAGAGGTAGTCAGACATCGGGTAGAAGATGTAATTGACTTTATTTTTTCCCAAAAAGAAGATGAAAGGATATACATTCTCTCCAAACTTGACTTATCCAAGGAAAAGGACGCATTAAAAAAATTCGATATCCTTCAGCAGCAAGGTTTCACACGTATAAAGTGGAATGATGATGTGGTAAAGCTCTCGGATATTTCCGACAAGCCAAAGGCAAAAGACCAACTCTATATTCTTATCGACCGCGCTACCGCTGCTCAAGATGATGAAAACCGGAGCCGTCTTTCCGACTCCATAGGCTCTGCATTTTTTGAAGGACATGGAGAATGCTTTATTGAATTGGTAGACTCCAAAAAAATCCATCATTTCTCCAATCGCTTCGAACTCGATGGAATCACATTCGAAGAACCCTCGTTAAATCTTTTCAGTTTTAATAATCCTATTGGTGCCTGCAAAACATGTGAAGGTTTTGGAAGCATTATTGGAATTGATGAAAATCTCGTCATTCCGAATAAATCAAAATCAATCTACGACGACGCTGTAGCCCCTTGGAAAGGAGAGAAAATGAGTGAATGGAAAGATCACTTTGTGATGGCTGCAAGAAAAGTAGACTTTCCCATTCACAAGCCCTACAACGAACTCAGTCAAAAGCACATTGATCAATTGTGGAATGGTACGCCACATGCCTCGGGAATTCATGAATTCTTTAAATTTCTGGAAAGCGAATCGTATAAAATTCAATACAGGGTAATGTTGAGCCGCTATCGTGGTAAGACAAAATGCCCCGATTGCAAAGGAACAAGGCTTCGCAAGGATGCAAACTATGTAAAAGTCAATGGCAAAGGAATCAGTGACTTGGTGAATATGCCAGTTGGAGAATGTTACGACTTTTTTCAATCAATAAAACTTACTACCCACGAAGAAAAGGTGGCGCAGCGCATTCTCACAGAGATCCGAAACCGATTGAAATACCTCACTGAGGTGGGCTTGGAATATTTAACGCTCAATAGACTATCCAATACACTCTCAGGTGGCGAATCGCAACGTATCAACCTGGCGACCAGTCTCGGAAGCAGTCTTGTGGGCTCAATGTATATCCTCGACGAGCCTAGTATTGGCCTACACCCAAGAGATACACAACGACTTATTTCCGTTTTAAAAGCATTGCGTGAACAAGGAAATACAGTAATCGTAGTGGAGCATGATGAAGAAATCATGCGAAACTCTGATATGATGGTGGATATGGGACCTGAAGCCGGAACCAATGGAGGCAATGTTGTATTCACTGGTGATATTGAAGGTTTAATCAAAAACGGAAAAACCCTCACCGCCGAATATCTCAATGGTAAAAGAGAAATAAAAATTTCAAAAAAACACAAACCCGGTAAGGATAAAATTGTCATAAAAGGAGCTAGAGAAAACAATCTTAAAAACATAGACGTCGAAATACCTCTTCATTGTTTCACGGTAATTAGCGGCGTCAGTGGTTCGGGTAAATCAAGTTTGGTAAGAGATATTCTATATCCTGCTCTGAAAAAAGAGCTCGGAGGTTTTGGTGATGCGCCGGGCGCATTCGATGGCTTGGAAGGAAGCATAAAATCTCTTAAGTCTGTTGAGTTCGTTGATCAAAATCCTATTGGAAAAAGTAGCCGTTCCAACCCTGTCACCTACGTGAAGGCCTGGGATGAGGTACGCACACTCTATGCCTCGCAAAGCCTTGCCAAACAGCGTGGATACAAGCCTACTCACTTTAGTTTCAACGTGGACGGCGGCAGATGTGAAGCTTGTGAAGGCGAAGGCTATCAGACGATTGAAATGCAATTCATGGCAGATATCAAACTGGTTTGCGAATCTTGCAAGGGGAAGCGTTTTAAAGAAGAAGTTCTTGAAGTTCACTACAAAGGGAAAAGCGTAAGCGACGTGTTGGATATGACAGTTGATGATGCAATTCTATTGTTCGAAGAAGAAAAAGATAAAACCATCAATAAGAATTTGCTTTCAAAACTGTATCCGCTCCAAAAAGTAGGATTGGGATATATTGGATTAGGACAAAGCTCCAGCAGTCTCAGTGGCGGTGAAGCACAGCGTATCAAGCTCGCAACATTTTTGACACTAGGCGCGTCTCAAAACCATACCCTTTTCATCTTTGATGAACCGACCACCGGTCTTCATTTTCATGACGTCCAAAAATTGATGGAAAGCTTCTGCGCGCTGCTTGACAATGGCCATAGCATCATTGCCGTAGAACACAATCCCGATGTGATGAAGAGCGCTGACTGGCTCATAGATCTAGGGCCGGAAGGAGGAGAAAAAGGAGGTCAACTCGTTTATTCTGGTGAACCGATGGGGATTAAAAAGGTTAAACATTCACACACGGCAAAGTTTTTATAACCATGGCAAAAATCATCAAATCAGACGAGGAGTGGAAGAAAGAGCTCACTCCCGAACAATACAGAATCCTCAGAGAAAAAGGCACCGAAAGAGCCTTCACCGGTGAATATTGGGATAACCACGAAGATGGTATCTATCTATGCGCGGGCTGCGGAGAACTATTATTCGATAGCAATACAAAATTTGATAGTGGTACAGGTTGGCCGAGCTATTATGCAAGTGTAAATGATAATAGCATTGAAGAGCAACGCGATTTAAGCTTTGGAATGATTCGTACCGAAGTACACTGTGCTAAATGTGGAGGACATCTCGGGCATCTATTCGAGGATGGGCCCAAGCCCACCGGAATGCGCTATTGCATCAACAGTGGCTCATTAAAATTCCAAAAGAAATAAGCTATTTCTTTTTGTTTCTGGTATCAAAGGTCACAGTGTGCTGCTGGAAAACAGCCCCCGTTTTGTCGCGCCCCATTACATTAAAGACTCCACTTATATCACCTTCTGTAGTGAATTGAGCAACGAGTACGCGCTTATCAGAACCAGCATACCCCAGCTTGGATCCTGGCAAGCAATACCAAGCGCCGTCGGATGTAGAAATAGCGCCTCCCTTATCAAACTGTTCAGTGTTCAAGAGAGTTTCAGTATTGTTGTCATAGTTATCTTCTGCACCAATGGTGATGTACGAGTCATAACGAACTTCAGCTTTTTCCTTTGCTAATTTTCTTCCTATTTGCTTGGAAGTAGTGCCTCCAAGAGGTGACTGAAAAAACGGCTTTGTGCTTTTAATTTCCATGGGGTGTGCTGGCTCGCCATAAATCATGTGCACTTGGTCACTATCATTGGCCATCACAATGTAGATGCGGTAGGTGCGCCCAGCGACGGCACCACCATTATCCACCTGTTCCACTTCCACACGTTGAAACTGAGCCGCCATTCCAAGCGCACTCAATAACAAAACAAATAGGGAGATTGTATTTTTCATTAGTTCACCACTTTGCTTCTTTCGAGACGGCGCGGACCAAGACTAGAGTTACGGAATTTGCCCTTCTTTTTAGGCATATAATATCCCAACAAAATCTCATGTGTATGAGGACTTAAAACCCTTGCTCCTGTCGTTGTGATATCATAGCTATAGCCAAGTGTGAAATCCTTCCAGATTCCGCCAATCATTATTGCCACGGCATCGTTGGTGCGGTAGGTAATACCTGCCCAAGCTGAGCCCGCATAGTTTGCCCTAATATTTAGGTCTAACTGCGCAGGAGTTTGTTCGGTGAACCTCATAAAACCACTACCCTGCACGTCCCAAGTATCATTCACATAGTAACGATAGCTACCCATTAACTGGTAGTGACGGATGTTTCTATTATCCGAGGGACTTCCGTCGCTGCTTAAGCGCAAACGGCTTTGAACCAATTGTGGTATAGAAAATCCAGCGTAATATTTTTCACCATGAATGAGCATTCCAAATGTAGCGTCGACGTTGAAATGCGACTCCGCTTGAAAATCATTCAGAGCGACGTCGGTTTGGTCAACTACAATTAACTTGGAGTTGTCGAAACGATATTGTGCGCCATTCAGGCTCAAACCAAAACTCACTTGATCTTCGTTGTTCAGGTCTATGTTATACGCTCCAGTGAGTTCAAAGCCTGATTCAGAGATTGCACCGCCCATATCATCGCTGTAGATGATGGCACCACCTCCCAGACCGTGTCTGAATGAAGTATGAGCGCTGGCCATAATTGTAGTAGGCGCTCCTTCAAAACCAGCCCACTGATTGCGATAACTCACAAAAATCGGAGAGTAACGCTGCGTGCCTGCCACCGCAGGATTCACCATAAATGTATTGATTGGAAACTGAGTTCTTCTCGATATCTGTTGTGCACTCGCATCTATTACTAATACGGTGACAAAAATTGCTATAATGAAAAATCTAGATTTCATGAGTCCCAAGTATTAGTATTTAATTGTAAGTGTTCCTACGATTGGATCTTTCGACTTATCGTATTCAATTATGAAATAATAATCAGCTACAGGAAGAAGTTGTCCTCTAAATTGTCCATCCCATGGAGCCGCGTAACCAGTAGATTGGAATACTTGCTGTCCCCATCTATTGAATACCTCGATATTTGCCTCTGGGAAAAATTCAAGTCCTCCCAAAATCCAAGTATCATTAGCCCCATCACCATTCGGTGTAATAGCATTGGTGATGAAGAAGCATCCAATGGTTGGTTCTACAAATACACTGGTTGTAAGTGTACAACCAATGTCATCCGTTACGCGAACAGTATATGTATCGTTAGACCCTAGACCAATAGCCGTTGGAGTCGTTTGCATTTCTGAATCAAACCATTGGTAGCTGATTGGAAGATTTCCATTCTGAACCGCTACAGTTGCTGTTCCATCTTGAGTATTCCAACAACTTTCTGGTGAAGAGAATGTAGTTAGAACCATATCGGTGATGATGTCTGGAATAACCTCCAACTACAATTATTCAACACATCCCACCGCGTCTTCCAAGACGATGTTGAGAGTTAATTCTCCCAAATCATTAATGGTGTAGAGATTATTTCCTTCCTCTGTTATGTCGAGTGAAGCTGGCAGAAAATCTACGCTCAAGAGTCCTGTACCACCCTGAACAATCACTGCTGCTTCACCATCTGTCATACCTGTACAAGTTGGCGCATCGAGATCAAGAAGAATTTCCAATGGTGCCGGCTCATTGATCGTCACATCTTGTGATGCTTCGCAGTCATTGAGGTCGCGAATTACCAATTGATATGTGCCCGCACAGATATTGCCAATGATACCGCTAGAAGCAGCCTCTACTCCACCAGGAAGTAGCTGGAAGGTATATGGTGTAGTACCTCCTGAAACGGTGTAGGTAATGCGACCATCACATTCTCCTCCACAAGTAACATCGTCAATATCGGTTATCACATATTGAAGCAATGGTGGCTCCGTGATGATCACATCATCGCTGGACTCACAACCATTAGCATCTGAAACAGTGTAAGTGTAAGTGCCTGGAGCAAGATCACCCACGGTTTGTGGTAAAGGCAAATTAGAAGGCAAAAGTGTGAGCGTGCCTGTTCCTCCTGTCGCTGTGATTGCCGCCTCACCGTTCGCAAAACCAAAACATGTGACATTGGTTGGAGCTATCGTGAGAACAATTGCCTGCGGAGAAGCAACAACTACGTTATTAGTCTGAATACTACACCCTGTCTGGTCAGTAACAGTAATCGTATATGTGCCTGCACAAACATCACTAAAATTGGCGCTGTTACCGCTGCAAGGTGCATCACAAGAAAGACCTCCGCTTGCATTGAAGGTATAGCCGCCTTCACCTCCAGTAACGTTGGTGACAGCAATTGATCCGTCGCATGAACCATTACAAAGCGTCGCCGTGGCAGCTGTATTATAAACAATCTGTGTTGGCTGGCCGATAACTATGTCTCCAGTGAGGGAACATCCATTTGCGTCGATAATATCGTAACTATAGTTTCCGGCGCAAAGGGCATTCGCGTCTTGCTCTACGTTCGCTCCATTGAGTACGTTTTCGTCGAATGGTCCAGTACCACCTGAAATATCAAAAATCACACTTCCATCGCAGAATCCAAAACAAGATGCGTCAACGGTTGTCGGAGTTACTACGACAGGATCTGGTTCAAAAATGGTAAAGTTGAAAGTATCTCCACAACCATTCTCGTCCTCGATCGTGAGCACGTAATCACCTCCGTCCAAATCCGTAAAATTGACATTCAATGTTCCCGTAGCAGACTGCACTCCTATCTGATCTGCACCCAATGTGAGCGTTGCAGTAATCAAACCAGTACCACCTGTAACCGGACCTGTAATGGTTCCATCGTCATAATCAAAACATACCACATCCGTTGAGTTCAAATTATAGGTGATTACAGGAGGACATGGAATATTGATTGTTTCTGAGGCTGTACAATTGTTATCATCGGTAGCAACGATAATGTAGTTGCCACATGCGAGATTTGAAAGTGTTGTTCCACATGCATTGTTGCCAGAACCATTAACCGAAAAATCCAATGTACCTGTTCCGCCAGAGCAAACAACCTCAATTTCGCCAGTGGTTTCACCAAAGCAGTTCACTCCATTCAACAATGTAGCATCAAACACAATAGGATCTGGGTCAACGATGGTGAAAACAACCGAAGTATCGCGACAACCAGTGGCTTCTAGCATGGTGTAATAGTAATCACCGCCAGGTAGATTGTTTACTGTAAATCCGATATCACTATTTGTAAACTCTTGAACGAGTGTTCCAGCACCGGGTGTGTTACCGTTGTATAGTGAGTAGGTAACAGTGCTAAAACCACCATCAGCAACAACCACGCTGGACTGATCACCGACGCATGCTGGACTGGTAACAAGTGGCTGTGTGTCTAGAGGAAAATCGATACAAGGATGCGGAACTTGCATACAGATATCATTCACAGTCACTGCGTCATCATTCGGGTCACGGTAGCTGATTGACAAACATCCATCGAAACCTCCGCAGGATGTGAACTGCGCAATTTTAATTCTTAAATCATCTCCAACGTAGGTGCTACTGCAAGTTGGATCAAAAAGCGGTATAGAGAAGAGTGCGTGAGAATCCCAATAGAAGCTGCCACCATCAAAAGGATCTCCGTTCACAGTACCTTCAAAATTTTGCAGCCAGTCTGGGCAGTTTCCGATGTCAGAAATAACCTCACAGTTTGGATCAGAGCTACACTCCATTCCAAGTGCCATGTATGAGTCCCATTCATCAGCAGCGAATCCAGGAATTCCAAACTGGTACAAGCAATTGTTGGTGTGACCGAAAGCCGTTTCTGATTCACTTTGGAATAGTCCACAAGGAAAATTGAAATAGGTCACCTGAACTGGATCGAAGTTACAATCTGGCGAGGGGTCTTCTTCACCGAAAATAGCGAGTAGATAGTTGTCAGGGTTTTGGAA
>CANGVZ010000006.1 GCA_947457285.1 Flavobacteriales bacterium
AAAGCGTTGGTTGAAAAAATGCGCGAGATTCTTCAAATGGAAATCACCAACGCCAGCACATGGAATCGCTGGACGGATGAGGTATTGAAGATTCAAGAAGAATGGAAGAGCATCGGTTGGGCGAAGAAAAAGGACAATGAAGAGATCTGGCAAGAGTTCCGCGGACTTTGTGATTTATTCTTCAGCAAGAGAAAAGAACAGTTAGACCAAAAGCGCAATGCTTACAAGGATAATAAGGATAAGAAAGAAGCACTTATTGCAAAAGCAAAAGAGCTCCAGGAAAGTGACGATTGGAAAAATGCAACTGACTCATTGAAAAAATTGCAAGAGCAATGGAAAGCAGTGGGCAGTGCGGATCCAAGAGATGAGCAAAAGCTCTGGCAACGTTTCCGCTCTGCATGTGATGTTTTCTTTTCTAGAAAGAAAGAACATTACAGTGGAATCGTCAACCAACAAGATGAAAATCTAAAGCAAAAGATCGCATTGCTTGAGGAAATCGAATCCACAGAACTCTCTGGGAATAAAGGAAACGACCTTGCATGGCTCAAGTCTTTTAGCGAGCGTTGGCATGCTGTGGGATACGTGCCCAAAGACAATATCAAAGAGATCATGGACCGCTACAATGCGGCGCTTGATAAAAAATACGGCCAAATCAATGCAGAGCGTGAAGAGCGTGAGATGAGCGCATTCAGAAATCGCGTTGAATCCATCAAATCTACAGGCAACGGCGATCAAGCCGTGAAAAAAGAAAAGAATTTCTTGCGAGATAAGCTAGATAAACTCAATGCTCAAATCAAGCAATACGAAAACAACATGGGCTTCTTTACCGGTAAAGGTGCCGAGGCTATGCGTAAGGAGATTGAGAAAAAAATCAAAGCAACGGAGCGAGAAATTGAAGAATTGAAAAAGAAGATGGAGTTGTTGTAGGGTTTTTAAGGAATATGCTGTATTTTCGGCTCACCTTAATAACCACATCGGATGAAAAAAATTTTTACAATTCTAGGAGCATTTGCGCTCACTATGACTTCATTCGCTCAAGAAGCTGTCAGACCAGCATCTGAGGATGAAGTATTCTTCGCAAACCAAGGTCCAAGAAGGACTACGGAAAGATCAAACAGAGGAAGTGAATTTTTCTGTGAAGATTTCTCAAACGGATTAGCCGGATCTACCGCCTTTGGAGCATGGACACCTGGAGGTCCAAATGCAAGTGTTTGGGGCATGGCTACAGCAGACAGCCCTGCTGGATTTTATTCCAGCAACCTCGCTGCAATGGCATCTCCATCAGCTGCGAATGGATGGGTAATTTTTGACTGTGACCTCGCTCAAGGTGGTGCTATCACAGCAAACAACCCAGTGGAAAACATGACAGGTTGGCTCACTAGTCCAGAGCTCAACATGAGCGATTTGGAAAACGTAAAAGTTGAATTCAACCAATACTTCCGTTACTGCTGCGCTCAGCTTTCTCCACTCACTCTTGAAGTTTCTGTAGACGGTCAGCTTACATGGACTGCATTCAGCGCTACAGGTACTTTGATCACTGGTGCAAACGCTATCTCAGCAAACCCACTCCTCACTACCATCGATATCTCTTGTATTGCTGCAAACCAGCCAAGTGTTTATGTAAGATGGGCTTACAATAGCGCAGTAGCAGCGGCTTACAGCCACTACTTCTGGGGCTTGGATGATATCTGCATCTACGAAACAACAAATGAAAATGATCTTGAAATTACTCAGGTAACCAATGGTGATATCTTCAATTTGTTTGAATATACTGTAACTCCACTCGAACAAGCAATTACTGCAGAAAACGGAGGTCTTTTGGCTGGTGTAATCTACCGCAACAGCGGAAGACAGGACCAAACGAACTGTCAGATCACCGTTGAAATTCTTGATGAAAGTGAAACAAACGTTCTTGCTACTGCAAACTTCCCAGCATTCGATATGGTAGCTCCTGCAAACGAAGTTATTTGTCCTGCGCCAATCTTAGATACCATCTTTATCCAAACAGGATGGGTACCTACAGCAGCTGGCAATTACGTAGTGCGCGCGACCATCGCAAGTGATCAAGTTGAGGATTCTCCAGACAACAACGTTGGTATCCGCCGTATTGAATATACAGCTGACGAATATGGTCACCACGGTACTGGACTTGCAACAGGTGAATTGAGAGGACAGGCAGATCCTGATAATCCTGATCAATTCATTCCATTCGGAGTTGCAAATTATTTCCACTTCCCTAACGCTGGTTCTACAGTATATGGAATGACCGTTGAATTTGGTCCAAATACTGCGCCTGGTGTTAACTTCCTCGTTGCATTCTATAACGACCAAAGCACCACCCAAGGACAGAACTTCTCAAATGAGGCTTTTGGATATTATTCTATGGCCGATGTATGGGTAGACAATGGTCCAATTTATTTACCGTTTGAAACACCATTCAGCCCAGTCGCTGGCACTGAAGATTTCTACACTGCTGCAGTTCAAGTTGAGGACAACTCACTTTTAGAACTTACAGTAGCCGCTCAACCAAACAGCGATTCAGATAACTCTACACTTCGTTGGTCATTCAACTCAAACCAGCAATTGACTTGGTTTGGTAGAAATTCTTTCACACCAGCGATTCGCGCGATTCTTTCAGAGCGTGCTATCAACGTTGATGAGATTGAGAATAGTGCTTCTTTGGAAGTATTCCCTAATCCAGCTGTGAACGATATCCGCGTAAATATTGACTTACAAAATGCTAGCTATGTAGCTTACGAAATTCGTGACATCAATGGCAAGCTTGTAACTTTCAATAATATGGGTAACTACCCAGCAGGTAAGACAAACTTTGATGTAAACATTAGCGAAATCGCTGCAGGTACTTATGTATTAGGTATCGTAGCTGATGGAGCGATGATTGCTCGCGAAAAGCTAGTTGTTTCTAAATAAGCATCTGCTTCTAACACTCAAGGTCCCCTCCCCTAACGGTGGAGGGGATTTTTTTTTAGTATCGTTGCTCCCTAACTTTGCTCCAAAAGAGCGCCGTCCAACGTGGAAATACACACTGATTTTAACCGATTCAAAACCAAAAAGACTGTTGTCACCATTGGCACCTTTGATGGTGTGCACATCGGCCACCAAACCATCATCGATCGATTAAAAGAAGCAGCTTCGAGACAAGGAGCGGAAAGTGTTATTCTCACCTTTTATCCTCATCCCAGAATGATTCTCCACCGCGAGGATCATGGGCTACAGCTATTGACTACCCCCGAAGAAAAGGCCGAAAAGCTCAAGGAGTCAGGCGTTCAGCACCTGATGGTCTATCCTTTCAGCGAAGAGTTTAGTCGCATCTCCGCCTACGATTATGTTAGGAATCTCTTGGTGACTGGATTAAACGCCGCTGAAGTAATTGTTGGATACGATCATCGCTTTGGAAGAAATCGTGAAGGAGATTTTTCAACGCTCTCAGAATGGGCGGAAATGCTAGGATTCACCGCTACAGAGATTCCAGCTAAGGAAATCGATGCTGTGAATGTCTCTTCTACAAAAGTTCGTCAATGTCTTCTCAATGGAGACATCGAAACAGCCAATGCATATCTCGGCTACACATACAGCATCAAAGGAACCGTAATTCATGGCGCAGCCATGGGCAGAACCATCGGTTTTCCAACGGCTAATATTCATGTGGACTATCCTTACAAACTCATTCCTGGAAATGGAGTATACGCGATTAAGGCGGTGGTGCACGGAAATCAGTACCTTGGAATCATGAATATCGGAGTGCGACCTACGGTAGATGAAGGAACAAAACGCCATCTTGAAGCTCATCTCTTTGATTTCAATAATTTGATTTATGATGAGAAAATCGAGGTGTCGTTTTTATACAAAGTTCGAGATGAGAAAAAATTTGGCTCAATTGATGAACTAAAAGCCCAAATTTCCGTTGACATCCAAAATGTGAAGATGCGTTTATGAATCGACTACTACTATTCTTGAGTTTTTTATTTCTAGTTCAGGCGTACCAAGCGCAAGAAACCACTGCACCTCCACGCAAGGTATTCCGAAGTCTTGAAACAGCGCTGCTGCAGCCTGATTCGGTATTTGTGTTGGATTTATCTAAAAAGAAACTTACTGATTTTCCTCAAGAAATTTTTCAATTCAAAAACCTCGAGGAGTTGAGACTCGACAAGAATAAAATCACCATCATCCCAGATCAAATTTTGTCACTTAAAAATCTGAAGAAACTGAGTATGCAGCATAATCAGGTTGTTGTTATACCCAACTCACTTATGGGATTGAGCAATCTTGAAACATTAGATCTCGCAGACAATTTTATTGAGCGCATCCCAGAAGAAATTGATCGCCTGAAAAACCTTCGATTATTGATTTTGTGGGACAATCCAATTAATTACTATCCCAATTCATTGGGGCTACTGGAAAATCTTGAGATTTTAGATTTGCTTAATAATCAAATGAACATTGATACTCAAACTCGTTTGCGCAATGTTCTTCCGAAGGCACGCATCATCATGTCAGCACCTTGCAGATGTGAGGATGGGGAGAATTAATCTTTTCCAGCAATCACCATTACAAATTCTCCGCGAGGTTCATTTTTTTGGAAATGTTCCAGCACTTCTTGAGCAGTGCCGCGCACCGTTTCTTCAAACTTCTTAGAAATTTCTCTACTTACTGAGATTTGTCTCTCCGAGCCGCATATTGCGACGATTTGTTCGAGAGCCTTGATCAAGCGATGCGGACTTTCATAAAGCACTGTTGTTCGCTCTTCGTTGGCGATGGCTTTGAATCGTGTTTCGCGACCTTTTTTATGCGGTAAAAACCCTTCATAAACGAATTTCTCACATGGCAGACCTGACTGTACGAGAGCCGGCACAAAAGCCGTAGGGCCCGGCAGCGTCAATACTTCCACGCCATTTGCAATACACTCTCGCACCAATAGAAATCCAGGATCACTGATGGCAGGCGTGCCCGCATCAGAAACCAGCGCTACACTCTCTGCGCCTTGAATTCTTTCCGTCAATGACTTTACTACCTGATGCTCATTATTGAGATGGTAGCTCACGAGGGGCTTGTCGATACTGAAATGCTGAAGGAGTTTTCGTGTTTCTCGCGTGTCTTCCGCGATAATGAAATCACATTCCTTGAGAATGCGCAAAGCTCTAAAGGTGATATCCTCCAGATTACCTATAGGAGTAGGAACGACGTAGAGTGTACTCACGCTTATTGTTGATGGCGACGCTCAATCAAATCGATGAAGTCTAGCGTCACTTGTGATTCATTATTCCAAGAATATTTTGATCTCAATTGCTCTAAATGATTCAACGCCTCATCTCGATTGATGGAATTGAGCTTATCGATTGCCACCTCGTAATCTTGGTTGTTTCCTTTGAATAATTCTTTAGAAAACTGAAAGCGTTGATTGAGCGTAATCGCTCTTTTAAGATCAGGGATTGGGGTATGTTCAAGTTTTTGAGCCAGCGTATTCACAGCACCCACAGCTTTGCTCAATCTATCATTCAATGACTCTGCAGCCACAGCATTGGCGGTATTAACAGAAGTCATTGGTGGTGTAATTTTTTCTACAACAGGCGCTTCTCTCTCGATGATCGGCTCCACCTTTGCAGTCACTTCTTCTTGTTTAGTCACCTCTTCGATGGCATCGATCAAGCTCACCTGGTTAGGCGCTACTGGGGTTTCAATTTTAAATGGAATGCTAAAGCTATTGGTCGTTTCCTCCACCTTCTGCTCAGGAGCGGACTGCGTTCCTTTTACTTTTTGATCGTATGCTTTATGACGAAGCACCACGAGTCTTTCATACAACTCACGACTATTATCGGTTAGAATCTCAAGTTGATCAATCGAGAGATTCCCGAGATTCAACTCGTCAATACCAGCAAGTACTGTGTTAGCCAGTTCTTGAATGCGCTTGAATTTTACCTGATCGTTCATGATGTGAAATTAAAAAGGTTTTTTTTTGGAATTCACTCCATTCTAAAGACTTATTAACCAAAGAAATCAACCAATTATTTCAATTCGTCTCGTTGTTTTTTCGTCAATGATTGAAAAACGAGTGTATAACTATGATCAATGAGTTCGAGAAATAAATCATCCGGCACATCCCCTCTAGAAGCCACGGTATTCCAGTGTTTCTTGTTCATATGGTAACCAGGAGTGATGCCATTAAACTGTTCACGAAGTTCAATTGCTCTTTCTGGATCGCATTTGAGATTGATGCTTTCAAAGTTTGAGATATCGCAAAGAGCGAATATTTTTCCACCTATTCGAAAAACCAATACCTCGTCATCGAAAGGCATATCTTCGGTGACACCTTTTTTTGAAAGACAATATTCTCTAACAAATTCTAGATTCATCTGATCAGTCGTAGGCAGCACATCGTGAATGAGATTCGCTATCACCTCCACAAGCGCGGATACCGAGAATAATTTCATGCGTTGGTCCACCCTCGAATCTCATTTTCGATAGCGTCAAATCATAAGCATATGCCGCGGTGAGGAATCCAAGGAAGTCCACTTTAAGCAGGGCCGACAATCCAGAACCAGTGCGGCCGGCCAAACCGAAAGCGACTTTTTCTTTGTAGCTCAACAGCGCCTGCGCTTCAATGGAAGGTCTTGATTGGGCCACATAATTGAGAAGGAAGGCGGGCTTGAAGAGAATATCATCCGTCAATTTGCTTGCCCTACCGTATGCAAAAGTCCAATGTGTTTGGAGCCTGCCCTCATTCACTCCATCTACCGTTGCACCATTTACTTGACGCAAAGATATTCCGTAGAAACGGTCATTTTTGTAAAGCCACAATCCGAAATTGATAACAGGGAATACGAAATCATTGGCAGCGGCAGTGATGACAGGATCGATGTCTTGCTGGCGCAGAAACATTTCAGAAAAATTGATACGATACTGTTTGAATCCCACACCGATTCCCGAGCTTAGCATATATCCCTTCCTCATGCGCATGTGATAAGCGTAATTGAGGTTCAAGCCTGTGTATGCAAAAGGTCCGAATCTATCGTTTTCTATAGTGGCACCGGCACCATGGAAGTTGAATTTCTTCTTTTTTAATTTGCCATGAATACTTGCAAATCCCGTACTAGGTGCGCCCTCCAATGTGTTCCATTGTCTTCTCGCACCCATTTTCAACTCCAGACATTCGGTAGCGCCTGTCACTGCAGGATTGTACTGGATGTAGTTGTATGTAAACCATGTGTACTGTGGCAACTGCTGCGCCTTTGCAAAAGTTGCACTCAGTAAAATGCTCAAGCAAATAAGTAGGGCTTTTCTCATTTTACGATGGATATTACCCCTGTTATTGGCGGAATTTCCACCTCAAAAGAGTTGAGTTCAATAACATAATAGTAAGCAGCCATAGGGAGAGGCTTGCCGCGATTGGTGCCGTCCCATTCCTGGGTGTATCCTGTGCTTCTGAAGACCTGTTGACCCCATCTGTCGTAAATCGTAACGACACTTGCTTCGAATCTTTCGATGCCCAGAATGGTCCAAGTGTCGTTGATGTCATCCCCGTTGGGTGTAATCGTATTGTAGATTACCAGCGGAGGTCCCACCGTTACAGTGGCCTGAGCGCTTACTGAACATTCACCGATAGTGCCAGTGACCGTGTACTCTGTGGTTACTTCTGGTGTGGAAACGGGAGTTGCCGAGTTGTCATCATCCAAATAATTGGGAGGACTCCAAGTGTAATTCGATGCGTTGAATGCAGCCAAATCCGCTGAGCCGCCCAAATACACTAAAAACGGAGTCACAGTCGTGCTAATATCAATTGCGCTTCCGCCCACCACTACTTCAAATTCGCATGGCCCAAATGCGGGTAAATGATTGGTACCTAATAGTAAGAGATAAGTGGTATTTGCCGCAAGGTTATTGACTGTAGCCGAAAACTCTTCGGTATCGGAATAACAATCACTTTGAATGCCATAGGTCGTAGGATCGCAGGCATCTGATCCAGGAGGAAGTTCAACTATCGTGAAACCGACGGTATTTGGTCCTGTAAAATCATCGCAATCCCCAGGTGTCATGCGCACGGTAATGGAACCTGCGGCTTCGCTGCCTGTGGTGAAAGTGGTATAATACGTCATGGATGCATTAAAGCAGCCGAGCGTTATTGGAGCATCTATCATGCTGGCACCGAGCGGAGCCGCGTCAGCACACATCACATTCGCCGCAATCTCTCCACATGACTGAGCACCTAGCCTCAGTGCGCCAAATGAGAATAAGAGTAAGATTAGTCTAACCTTCATCGTTTTGCAAAAATCGGAATCCTAAGTAATCATGGGTAAAATACGCCAATTCTTATAAACATCTCAATGTTTGAAGCGTACCCAGAATTCAACGATTTGCGCGCGAGAATGTTGCCTCTAAGAATTAACAAATGAAATCAAGATGGTGTTCTTCTCAACTGCCACTCCCTTCGATACTTCCACCTTGCGAATTATACCCTGAATTGGGCTTTTTATGACATTTTCCATTTTCATCGCCTCGAGGATTACCAAAGGCTGATCCTTATCAACTTCCTGACCGTCTTCCACCAATATGTTTAGTACCATACCAGGCATTGGAGCTTTGACCTCAGAGACCTTCGGTGTGCCTGCACCCTCCATTCCAAGGCTTTTGAGCAAATCATCAAATCGATCCTTGAGAACCACGGGATATTCTGTCTTACCGACTTTTATAATAATTGTCTTGGATGCCATATCCATCGACAACAATTCGGCATTGTATGAACGCCCATTCCAAAGAATATGAAACTTGTTGCCATCTCGCAGCGCATCAATTCGAAACTCCTGGCCGTTGATTTCTCCGATGAATCCAGATTTATCCGCTTGAATATCGTAAGTTGCGGCGCTATTTACGGTGGCGTGAATCATAACTTTAAATTTACGCTGCTAAGCTAAATATTTTTGACCAGTGTCCGGCATTTATATTCATATCCCATTTTGTAGAAAAGCATGTCACTATTGCGACTTTCATTTCTCCACGAGCCTCGAGCGCAAGGACGAAATGGTGTCAGCAATTATCAAAGAGATTTCGCTGCGCAAAGACACTGATTTTCCCAACAAGATTCAGACAATCTATTTCGGCGGCGGCACACCTAGCCTCTTAAGCTATGAGGAGCTCATGCGCATTTTTGACGCACTTCAGCAATCCGCCCTACTGACGAGCGATGCAGAAATTGCTTTAGAAGCCAATCCAGACGACCTCACCCATCAAAAGCTACGTGAGCTGCGTCAAACTCCCGTGAATAGATTTAGCATTGGAATTCAGAGTTTCTTTGAAGAAGATCTAAAACTAATGAATCGCGCGCACAGTGCCCACGAAGGAGAATACTCTGTAAAAGCAGCACAAGACGCGGGATTCGAAAATATTACCATAGACCTTATCTATGCAATTCCAGGCCTCTCCAACGACCGATGGCGCAAAAATCTTGATTCAGCTATTGCTCTTGATGTGCCCCATATCAGTGCGTACTGTATGACCATAGAAGAAAAAACGGTCTTCGGCAAATGGGAAAAAGCAGGCAAGTTGAATCCTACAGAAGATAAAGTTGCTCATGAACATTATCAATTTTTAGTAAAGGCACTTTCAGAAAGTGGATTTGAGCATTATGAAGTTTCTAATTTTGGAAAACCTAATCGTCATTCCAAACACAATACTTCTTATTGGAAAGGGCTGCCTTATGTGGGTCTCGGGCCGTCAGCACATTCATTCGACGGCATGAATAAAAGAAGTTGGAATATAAATAATAACGCGGTTTACACAAGAGAAATTCTTCAAAATAGAATTCCCGCTGAATTCGAAATTCTCAGTCAAAAAGATTTTTATAATGAAAAAATAATGACTGGGCTACGCACAGCATTGGGTATTCAGCCTAAAGAAATTCTAAAGCAGTTTGGAATAAATGTAAATGAGTTATTTGAAGAAGAAATACAGCGCTATCAACAACAAGGTTGGCTTGTGAAGACGGATAATTCCATTCGACTCAGTGAAGAAGGCTTCTTTCGCGCCGATCGCATAGCCTCAGATTTTTTTATTACAGAAGAAATATAATTATGAAAGCCATTATTGAACACAATCAAATAAAGTTTGCCGCTTCATTAGACCAACCTATTGACATAAGCATTCCGCTTTCAGAGGAGGGACCGCGTGCTTGGTATGTTGACCGAATGACCATTCGGCCTGTACAAGGGGAAGGGTTCATTGGCGATATCACTCAAGGAGGTTCTGTAAATTTCAGGAATATTCAATTCAATCCTCACGGCCACGGAACGCACACAGAATCCTACGAGCATGTGGCAGCCGTAAAGCGTCCTGTAGGAACACTTTTAACAAAATATTTTTTTTCGGCACAACTAATTTCTGTAGCTCCACAACAAATAGCAGAAGATAAAATCATTACCAAAAATCAAATCGAACAACAATTAGAAGAAGCTGTCGAAGCACTCGTTGTTCGAACCCTTCCGAATACAGAAGACAAACTGAGCAAAGATTATAGCAATTCCAATTTTCCCTATTTTGAGGAAGAAGCCTTAAAATTTTTGGCTGAAAAAAATATTCAGCATTTGTTGGTAGATCTTCCCTCAGTAGATAGAGAACAGGATGACGGTCGGCTAGCGGCTCACAAGGCATTCTGGAAGCATGGAGATGCCTCTCGTCATCAATGCACCATCACTGAGTTTGTTTTTGTAAAAAATACAATAAGTGATGGCCTATATCTATTGGAGTTGCAAGTGGCTCCATTCATAAATGACGCCGCACCATCGAGACCAGTATTGTATCCCCTTGTTGAAGTAAAATAGGCTTATCTTCGAACCCTATTTGAAGCCATTGAGTTCCGTATTACTGCTCATACCACCGCTTACACAGCTCAACACGCCTTATCCAGCTACGGCCTATCTCAAGGGTTTTTTGGATGAGAAGAAAATCCCATGTCGCCAGGGAGACGCCGGACTTGACATGGTGCTGGCATTGTTCAACAAACAAGGCTTAATCCATTTATTCGACGCCATTGAAGTTGGGAATTATGAACTCAAGCCTGCCTTGAAAAATATACTGCTTCAGCGGAAGGCCTATGAAGAAACAATTGATAGTGTCATTCTTTTTTTACAAAATAAAAATTATACACTTGGATATCGCATCGCCACGCGTCAGTTTTTACCAGAAGCAAGTAGATTCAAAACCCTAAGTGAATTAGAATTATTTTTTGGCGAAATTGGAACACATGACAAAGCACGCTATCTGTGCACCATGTATTTAGAGGATCTATCAGACCTCATCCAAGCTACTGTAGGTCCTCATTTTGGATTTTCGAAATATGCGGAACGCATAGCGAGAACGGCGGTGAATTTTTCGCCAATAGAAGAAGCCCTGAACGAACCCACTACCTATCTCGATAGGCTTTTATTAGACGCAACAGCAAAGTACTTTGATCAAGATATACCTGTGCTTGTTGGACTAACGGTGCCGTTTAGTGGAAATCTTTATGGAGCTTTGAAAATTGGACAATGGGTAAAAACGCACTATCCCCAAACCAAGGTGGCACTCGGAGGCGGCTATGCTAACACAGAATTGCGCGATCTTTACGACCCTCGTGTGTTTGATTATGTAGACTATATCTGTCTTGATGACGGCGAAGCCACCATCATGGCAATTTATGACTCGCTCACATTGGATTTGAAAGAGCCTCTTCTAAAGCGAACGTTCATTCGGTCGGAAGGGAAAGTCGTTTATTTAGATAATAAAATTGGTGGAGATTTTCTCCACGCGCAGTTGCCCGCGCCAAGCTATCAAGGCCTTCGACTTGATGAATACCTCTCTATGTTTGATGTGCCTAATCCTATGCATCGTCTATGGAATGACGGGCGCTGGAATAAGCTTACAGTCGCTCATGGATGTTATTGGAAAAAATGCAGTTTCTGTGATGTGACGCTCGACTATATCGCTCGGTATGAAAATACCCCAGCATCCAAGTTGGTCGATAAAATGGAAAAGCTCATTGCAGAGACTGGAGAAACTGGATTTCATTTTGTGGACGAAGCTGCCCCGCCGCTCGCACTGCGTGATCTAGCGATTGAAATATTAAGAAGAAATCTTCAAGTCACTTGGTGGACGAATATTCGATTTGAAAAAACTTTCACCGAAGATCTCTGTAAACTGCTGGCTGCATCTGGCTGCATTGCTGTCACCGGAGGTCTTGAGGTAGCGAGTCAGCGCCTGCTTGATTTGATGGAAAAAGGAATCACGATCGAACAAGTAGCTCGGGTGACGAAAGGATTTCGTGATGCTGGGATCCTGGTGCATGCCTATTTGATGTATGGATTTCCAACCGAAACGGAGCAAGAGACTATTGATTCGTTGGAGATTGTACGGCAGTTATTTGAAGCTGGACTACTCCAATCTGGATTCTGGCATCAATTCGCAATGACCGTGCATAGCCCTGTAGGTAAAGAGCCTGAGAAGTACAAAGTAGTGCGCATTGGGCCAGAGTTCGAAGGTTTTGCGAATAATGATTTATACCACGAAGATCCGACGGGAGCAGATCACGACCGATATAGTGCTGGTTTGAAAAAGGCCCTTTACAATTATATGCATCGGAATGGGTTTGATTTTCCTCTTGGCAAATTTTACGACTTCAAGATTCCCAATACTACTGTTCCGAGTAAACTCATCGCCAAACATATCAAGAAACCTTTGCCTGACTTGCCAGGAATGAGCGGATATGTATTTTGCTGGTATCAGACTGAAATAGTGCCATTGCGCACCGAAAAGGGAAATACAGAGTTGATCTTCGTGCATAAGAAAGGACATCGAAAAGTTCAACTTCCAGATGCGATTGCAAATTATATCATCAACAATAAATCGCGGTTTGATTTATTTTCAGATCAATCACTCAACTATTCTGAAGTAATGGAAGAATGGGGGTCGCTTTTGTCTTTACCCTTTGACGAACTTACGCGCGCTGCATGGTACCTTCAGTTGCGCGAAGGAATTATTTGGTTGTTAAAGAAGTAAAGAGTAACATCCCGAATTACTTTGCCCCTCTCCCAATCCAAGCCGCAATAATATTCGAAACTTCTAAAGCAGAATCTTTCCACAGATGATTCCCATCTGTGAACAAAAATCGCTCATCTCTTTTGGTCAAATCAAGATACCCATCTGCTCTTTCAATAGATGCTCGCATCAAATCATCGAAATTTGCGCTATACTCATTTTCGATTTCTAACAACTCCTCACCTATGGGAAGCCTCACCAAATAAACCTTTCCATAGCTTTTTAAAAAATCTATTGTTTGATTCAAATAATCAATACGTGTTTGAGAAATCTTCATATTTGGAAGGTTTTCTGTGCGATAGTTCTTGATCTTTCTTATGGTTCTGATCGCCACACTTGATGAATCCATGGGAATAGTCACTTCCAACCAACCATCCTGATGAAGAAAAGTTACGGTATTTGAATTAAAAAGGGTTAGATGATAATTTCCTTTAAGCTCTTGTAGTAAGTACTCGAAATTGGGATTACTGTTTACTGTTTCCATATTAGCCAGCATAAGGTCATTCTCGAGAAACTCTGAAGCACTATTAGGATCCCCTGTTCCCGCAGATATGGCCCAGGGATCTATTGAGAGAATAAAAATGCCATCTTTAGTGCTCGGATCCAGTTTCTTTTTTATACTGTTTAAATAAATCGGGCCATAAGGACTATGACCTGCTGTGAACGAATAATTAAATAGCTCTTTCTTTAGAATAGATTTAAAAGAACTTGGCACTATACCCTGAGCACTTCTCGAGGTTCCAATAATCATATTCTGCTGAGGAGGTGTGGTAAATCTAACATAGAAAGGGTCGGTGAAGCCATTGGCTCTTGTCAAGATTAACAGAAATCCCCCGGTTACAACAACCAAGAATAAAAGCGTAAGTGAAATAAATCTTAGCATGACTTAGAACTGAAAATAAATGAACTCTTCTGATTTTCCGCTATATAACAAAGTAACTAAGGCAATGACGGCGTAGAATGACCAGCGAATTATTCTATTCCAACTCAATCCCAAACTCTCCAAAGCATATTCATTCCTTCTTCCGAGCCATTCAATGAATACAAAAACGGTTAGGAGCAATAGCATTCCTAGTGGATGAACGCGTGCTCCAATAAAAGCGCTTCCTTCGGGTACAGTAAATAGCGAACTCGAAAATATTTTCGAAACATAAGCGACAGCATGGCCTAAGTTTTCGGCTCTAAAGAAAATCCAAGCAAAGACTGTAAGAACGAAAGTGGCGATTATTTGAATGAATTCTTTTAATGAAGGTAGCGCAGTATTCTTTGCCACTATATCCAAGTTACTTCGGTTGGTGTTTGAGATGATAGAGGGCATAATAAAGACCGCATTCAATGCGCCCCATACTATAAATGTCCAGTTTGCCCCGTGCCAGAAGCCGCTTACAATAAAAATGATAAACGTATTTCTAATGCGCATCCAACTGCCACCTTTACTTCCACCTAGTGGAATGTAGAGATAATCTTTAAACCATGATGAGAGTGAAATATGCCATCTTCTCCAAAATTCAGCAATGTCCCTTGAAAAATAAGGAAACGCGAAATTTCTAAGAAGTTCAATTCCAAAAAGTCTTGCCGTACCTAGCGCTATATCGCTATATCCTGAAAAGTCACCATATATCTGAAAAGCAAAGAAAACAGCACCAAGCACAAGTGTACTTCCGTAGTAATGATCAGGGCTATTGAAAGCGATATTGGCAAACTCCGCACAATTATCTGCAATTACAATTTTCTTGAAAAGTCCCCATAAAATTTGTCTGAGTCCGTTTACTGCCTTTGCATAATCAAAGGATCTTTGTCTTTTAATTTGCGGAAGCAAATGGGTGGCTCGTTCGATCGGACCTGCGACCAAAAGTGGGAAAAAGCTAACGAAAACAGCATAGTCAACAAAATTTCGCTCAGCCTTTATTCGCTCTTTATAAATATCAATTACGTATGAGAGGCCATGAAAAGTATAAAAGGAAATCCCAACCGGTAAGATGATATTTAACGTCCATACATCAACTTTCCAACCCAACTTTGAAAGTCCTTCCGCAAAAGATTCTACGAAAAAATTATAATACTTGAATATTCCTAAGAATCCAAGGTTGATGATGATACTCAGCCAAAACCAAAACCTCTTGGTAGTTTTTCCTTCCGCATCTTGCATCTTCAACCCTGTAAAGTAATCGAGCAGAGTGGAAAACATTAATAAGAAAAGAAATCTCCAATCCCAGCAAGCATAGAAATAATAACTAGCTCCAAGAAGAAGAATATTTTGAAAACGCAAATTATGTTTGGCAATAAGCCAATAAAGAAAAAAAACAATGGGTAAAAAAACCGCAAAGTCGAGGGAGTTAAAAAGCATGATGGTTCGCTTATCTTTTGGATAACCTCGGCAATATCGGAAATATTCCTATTACATCATATTGCATTTGAATACCCCATACTTAAGCAGTCCAAGACCTAAATAATCATAGCTGCATCAATCTCTGAAAACGGTTAAAACATAATACTAGCGATTCAGCGGATACTCGCTGACCCAATGGAAGCCTCTATTCATTAATAGGAAATCCTCCTTTCCCAAGCGTTTGGTCAAGATTCTGATGGTATCCGCCTGTTGAATATTTGTAAACCTCACACTGTCTTCGGCATATAAATCGTAGTTAAATGAAATAGAAGTAGAGTCAAGTCTGAAGTTGAAATCTATGGTTCTCTTTGTTGTATCGATTTGAAGTTCCAACTGATTTCTTGTCCCTGAATAGTCGGTGACTGATCCGTAAAGAGAGTTAATCAACATTTTTTCCCATTTCAATACTGGAATACTATCATTGCTGTACTCTATGGATTCTATTCTGTATACACCATTCAGATAATCTGCAGGTTCCTTCATTTCCTCATTGAAAGAAAAAAAGTCTAAGCTCACCAAAACCACAACAAGCAATGTTTTTAAAACAGTGAAAACAATTTCTACCGTTTTATTTCCAAATTCAATATAGCTCAGCGAAACAGGTTGAGCATTTCCTCCTGTTAAGAAAAGTAATATATTCTTGACTGCAGGTGAAATAATAATGAACGCCGATAACAAAAGATGAAATGAAAAAATCTTCACCGGTACATCGTAAAACATGTTTAATAAAAACACATTGAGCATTATCGCAAAGCCCATTATCCCACCAATTAAAGACGACCTTTTGTATAATAACAATACACCAGCGAGCGTTTCCGCAACGCCTATAAATAGCGTGTACTCTCGTGAATAAGCCATAAACGTCCAGAGGAGACCCATGGGAGACTTATTGCCAAAAGTAGAGTCGAGATGATAAAGTTCTATTTGTCCAAACTGACCATTCACATAGAGTTTAGCGATACCATAGAAAATAAGAAATAGTCCCAGATAGAACCTCAAATAAACACGAATAAAATTCATGATCGCATCAAGATTATTCCTAACGTATCGAATGAATATAAGTATAATCGAAATCAAGGTACTGAGCAATGCGATGGATACTACATTGAGCCAATCCATTTGTGTATCGCCACTTCCCGTCATTTCTGGTCGCACTACATTATCCAATCCAAATAATATTTGTCCCACTAACTTTGAGAGTGGATCAAAGCGATGAGCAATCATCTCCGCGGGAATGATCATATCCAATGGAAAAGGAAAAACTAAAAGGAAGGCGTAACTGCAAATCCAAACTTTGAAACAGTCCTTCATGAAAGAAAACATAGTACTTGGTATTAGTGACGAAATCAAAAGTAAAAATAAATGAGCTTGCCCCGCTACAACGACCTTTGATTCTCCTACTTATCCAAGAGCGGGTTGTACATCATGATTGCATTGTTCTCTGTGACAAGTTCTGTTGTCACCTCTTCAGATTTTAAATTAGTTATTCGTTTCCAAATCTTATTGTGTCTTGTGTATCCGCCCCACCACTGCTGATTAAAGTGATGATCCGTCTCAAAGATTTCGTAGGACACTTCTAAATCCTGATTGCACGTAATTTGACCATTCAGGTATTCCTGATCTATCCAGAGATTCAGCTGAAAAGATTTATCCGTATCATTTTTTAATTGCAAATCGACATAGTTGTAAGAAAGTGTAGCCCCACACGCAAAAGGAATTGTACGGTTGACATCAGGAAAAACATCATAACCATGCCTCCATCGTTCCTTTATTGTAAGTGGTGTATGCAGGGCCATCCAGTACAAGAGATTTCCCAGTTGACAAAGTCCTCCTCCAATATCCTTTAACACTTTTCCATTATGCAAAGTCATGCCTTCCAAATAGCCTTTTGATCGTGTCGGCCTACCTACCAAACGCCACAGTGAGAATGTTTGTCCTGGTTGTATCACCACCTTATCCAAGTTTGCGATAGCAAGTTTAAGGTTCGTTACTTTATTATGCTGCAAATACATTTCCACATCTTTGAGAGGGCGCAACAAAAAAGAGCGATGTTGCATGATAGGAAAATTATAAGATGTTTGAAAGTCTTGTTTGGCAAAAACATCTTTGCCAAAAAACCAATGCCATCGGCGTTTGAGAATGAAATATTCTCTTCCGAAATATTTGCGAAAGCGCCCTCTGTGTATTGGTTTTTCTACACGGTTGTTGTTCATTTGGATGGGAAAACTTGTATCAATAATTGATTAAGTACCGTCAAAAAATACATACTACATTATTGCACAGACACCTGCCCCGACCAATACATAAACACCCGCTAAAATCAAAAGGATTTTAGCCACTTTCGGATCTTTCTTAAGCTTTGCCAAGCCCACAATAAATAAGATTATCGCAGGAGAATAAATTAGTAAGAAGATACCAATTATAAACCATAAAAAACCTGAACCTTCCATATGATTAGTGAATTTGTGTTCTTAATCTTTCAAGATAACTTTTTTTCTCATCCCGATAAAACAAATTCATCGTTTCGAAAGGAATGATTTGATTGTCCTTATTTACTATATGTACGCATGATTTTTTTACAGCCCTTACATCAAAATTATATGCATCAATAAATTGCATAATGATAATCCTGAACAGGTTGTCATAGCCCAAGTTTGGAGCTTCTATATTCGGCAAGCAACAAAGCAAGTGATGTAATTTTGATGACGCTACATCAGTAGAAGTGCCAGTGCTGAATATCTCAAACATACGGCGATGCAAGGCCTCATCCTGTTCATAGACAATTGTATTCTTGCTATTATCCAACAAGTCTGCAGGATTGATGTATCTTGTTAGAGGATAAACCTCACCATCAAGTTTGAGCGCATAACCCATTACTAAAGCGTCTGGGTTACAAGGCACTGGTATTAAATCATCCTGAGAGAAAACGGCGGACTGTTCCAATATCTTTCTTCTCACCTCGGTTAGAGTAATTCTATCTGTTTCATGGTTAAAGTTCTCCAGTCGTCCTGCGATTTGAGTTGGTTGAAACGTAACGCCTCGCACGCATCGCTGTTTTAATGCGAAATCAATTACCTTACCTATTTCATGATCATTTAATCCTTTTTGTAGGGTGACAACAAGTGTTGTAGATAAATTGAGTTGATTAAGGTGCTCTAAAGCTTGTTCTCGAATCCTCTTCAAACGCGCCCCCCGAAGGGTTTCCAACGCTTCGTCCTCAAAGGAATCAAACTGCAAATAGATTTCAAAATCCGGAGCGTATGATTTCAAACGCTCAGTAAACTCAAAGCTTTTTGCAATCTCAATACCATTGGTATTGATCATTAAATGTTTTATTGGAAGCGACTTCGCGTAATCAAGAATATCTAAAAACTCCGGATGAAGAGTGGGCTCGCCGCCGCTAATTTGAACCACGTCAGGCTCCCGTTCATTTTCGACAATAACATCCAGCATCGTCTTCACCTCCTCCAGAGTTCTGTGTCTTCCATAACTTGGAGAGGAGCCCGCATAGCAGGTTGGACAGGTTAAATTACATCGATCCGTTATTTCTACGATTGTGAGGCATGAGTGCTGTTCGTGATCGGGACAAAGACCGCAGTCGTATGGACATCCATAATGCGTTTTTGCGTTGAACTTATATGGCGTTTCAGAAGGCTTATTATAGTTGCGTATATTT